>NZ_JBIUVQ010000012.1:0-259556 GCF_044743035.1 Streptomyces sp. NPDC087787 | reverse complement strand
GCTTCCTTTGTACTCACCCTCTCGGGCTTTCCTCCGGGCGCTTCCCTTCGGTGTTTCCGACTCTATCAGATCTTTTTCCGATCCGATTTCCTCGGCGCTTTCCAGGTTCCCGCTCTCGCGTTTCCCTTTCCGGCGGTTCCGACTCTATCAGATCTTTTCTCGACCTGACTCCCAGTCAGCGGGGTTTGTCTTTGCGGCTGTTGGGCCGTTCCGACGAGTGAGACTTTAGCGGATTCCCTGCTCCCGTGCGAATCGGGGGCCGCGTCCTTTCGGGCGCGGAATCCTCATTCCATGAATACGCACACCGATGACACGACAACAGACAGTACGACTGTCGTCGATCAAAGGGTGGTACCTGGGAAAGGCTGTCCGGGGACCGACCGGAGTCGGCTCTCACGTCGGACAACCCGGAGAACACTACGTAGCCCGGCGAGGTGTGTCAACTCACGGACGGACGGCCCCCCGGAGTCGTATCCTGGGGCCATGACTACGCGTACGTGCACCCAACTGTGGTGGGCCGCCTGACAGGCGGCCGTACTCACGTATGCATCCCACGGCCGCCGCCTCGGCGGCCGTTCTCGTATCTCCCTCCAGGGCTCCGGGGGCCGGCCGGCCGGGGACGGCGGCCTCGACCAGGAGGTGGAGTGTGGAGAGGACTCGGGTCTTCAGCGGGATCAAGCCGACGGGACACCTGACGCTGGGGAACTACCTGGGCGCCATGCGGCGCTGGGCCGAGGTGGACCAGCACCGGTCCCAGGCGCTGTTCTGCGTCGTCGACCTGCACGCGCTGACCGTGGACCACGACCCGGCGCGGGTGCGCAGACTCAGCAGGCAGGCGGCGACGCTGCTGCTGGCGGCGGGGCTCGATCCGGAACTGTGCACCCTGTTCGTACAGAGCCATGTGGACGAGCACGCCCGGCTTTCGTACCTGCTGGAGTGCGTGGCCACGGACGGCGAGATGCGGCGGATGATCCAGTACAAGGAGAAGGCCGCACGCGAGCAGCAGCGGGGCGGGAGCGTGCGGCTGTCGCTGCTGACGTATCCGGTGCTGATGGCGGCGGACATCCTGGCGTACGGAACGGACGAGGTGCCGGTCGGTGACGACCAGACGCAGCACGTGGAGCTGACCCGTGATCTGGCGGTGCGGTTCAACCAGCGGTACGGGCACACGTTCGTGGTGCCGAGGGCGACGTCTCCGAAGGTGGCGGCGAGGGTGATGAACCTGCAGGACCCGTCGTCGAAGATGGGGAAGTCGGACGACTCGGGACCGGGCATCGTCTATCTGCTCGACGAGCCGGAGGTCGTGGAGAAGAAGGTCATGCGGGCGGTGACCGACAGCGGACGGGACGTCGTCTACGACCCGCAGGAGCGTCCCGGCGTCGCCAACCTGCTGGAGATCCTGGCCGCCTGCCAGGGCGGGAACCCGGAGGCCCTGGGCGGTGTGTACGAGTCGTACGGCGCGTTGAAGAAGGACACCGCGGAGGCCGTGGTCGAACTCCTCAGGCCGGTACGGGCGAGGCACAGGGAGCTGTGCGCGGATCCCGCCCACGTGGAAGGGGTGTTGCGGGCGGGCGCGGAGAAGGCCAGGGAGATGGCGCGGTCGAGGGTGGACGCGGCGTACCGGGCCATCGGGTTGCTGCCCGCCTGAGTGCGGGCGGCGGGGCGGGCGGCCTTCGTCGGCCGCCCGTCGCCGGAGTCAGTTGTTGCCGGAGGCCAGCTCGCGGCTGCGGTCGCGGGCGGCTTCCAGCGCGGCGATGAGCGCGGCGCGCACGCCGTGGTTCTCCAGTTCGCGGATGGCGTTGATCGTCGTGCCGGCCGGCGAGGTGACGTTCTCACGGAGCTTCACGGGGGGCTCCCCGCTGTCGCGCAGCATCACCGCGGCGCCGATCGCGGACTGGACGATCAGCTCGTGGGCCTTGTCGCGGGGAAGGCCGAGGAGGATGCCGGCGTCGGTCATGGCCTCGACCAGGTAGAAGAAGTAGGCCGGGCCCGAGCCGGACAGGGCTGTGCACGCGTCCTGCTGGGACTCCGGGACGCGGAGCGTCTTGCCCACGGCGCCGAAGATCTCCTCGGCGTGGGCGAGGTGTTCGGCGGAGGCGTGGGTGCCGGCGGAGATGACGGACATGGCCTCGTCGACGAGGGCGGGGGTGTTCGTCATGACACGCACGACCGGGGTGCCGGAGGCCAGGCGCTCCTCGAAGAAGGAGGTGGGGATGCCCGCGGCGCCGCTGATGACCAGGCGGTCGGCGGGGACGTGCGGCGCGAGTTCGTCGAGGAGGGTGCCCATGTCCTGGGGCTTGACGGTGAGGATCAGGGTGTCGGCGCTCTTCGCCGCTTCCGTGTTGGTGACCGGGGTGACTCCGTGGCGGGCGCGGAGTTCTTCGGCCCGTTCCGGACGGCGGGCGGTGACCAGCAGGTCGGCGGGTGTCCAGCCACCCCGGATCATTCCGCTGAGCAGGGCTTCGCCGATCTTTCCGGTGCCGAGAACTGCGACTTTCTGGCTCATGGGGTTCATCCTCGCACCGGTGGTCCGGGGCAGGGGCCGACTGTCCGGTTGGCGGGACACCCTCCGGTCCCTAGGGGGTGCGCCGCCTGAGGGTGGCCGCTCCCAGGCCGAGGACGAGCAGGGCGCAGCCCGCGACGATCAGCGCGTCGCGTACGAAGGCCGTCGTCACGTCGGTGTGGCGCAGGACCTCGTTCATGGCGTCGACCGCGTAGGACATCGGGAGGACGTCGGAGACGGCCTCCAGGGCGGGGTGCATGTCGGACCGGGGCGTGAACAGGCCGCAGAGGAGGAGCTGGGGGAAGATCACCGCCGGCATGAACTGGACCGCCTGGAACTCGGAGGCGGCGAAGGCGGAGACGAAGAGGCCGAGGGCGGTGCCGAGCAGGGCGTCGAGAAGGGCGACCAGCAGGAGCAGCCAGGGTGAGCCGGTGACGTCGAGGCCGAGGAGCCAGACGGCCAGTCCCGTGGCCAGCGCGGACTGGATGATCGCGAGGGCGCCGAAGGCGAGCGCGTAACCGGCGATGAGGTCGCCCTTGCCCAGCGGCATGGCGAGGAGGCGTTCGAGGGTGCCGGAGGTGCGTTCGCGCAGGGTGGCGATCGAGGTCACCAGGAACATGGTGATCAGCGGGAAGATGCCGAGGAGCGAGGCGCCGATGTCGTCGAAGGTGCGCGGGCTGCCGTCGAAGACGTAGCGCAGCAGGAGCAGCATCACGCAGGGGACCAGCAGCATCAGTGCGATGGTGCGCGGGTCGTGGCGGAGCTGGCGCAGGACCCGGGCCGCGGTGGCGGTGGTGCGGGCGGCGCTCAGGGCGCGGGGGCGGGGTGCGGTGGTCGTGCTCATCGTGCTGTCTCCTTGGCGCGGCCGGCCGCGGCCGCCTCGTCGACCAGGTGCAGGAAGGCCGCCTCGACGGTCTCGGTGCCGGTTCGGGTCCGGAGTGCTTCGGGGGTGTCGTCGGCGAGGATGCGGCCCTCGCGCATGAGCAGGAGGTGGTGGCAGCGCTCGGCCTCGTCCATGACGTGGGAGGAGACGAGGAGGGTGGCGCCCCGGGTGGTGGCGATGTCGTGGAAGAGGTTCCACAGGTCGCGGCGCAGCACGGGGTCCAGGCCGACGGTCGGTTCGTCGAGGACCAGCAGTTCGGGGGTGCCGAGGAGGGCGACCGCGAGGGAGACGCGGCTGCGCTGGCCGCCGGAGAGGTTGCCGGCGAGGGCGTCGGCGTGGCCGGTGAGGTCGACGTCGGCGATGGCCCGGCCGACGTTGTCCCGGCGGCGTTCGGCCGCCGTGCGGCCGGGGTCGAGGATCGCTGCGAAGTATTCGAGGTTCTGGCGGACGGTCAGGTCGTCGTAGACGGAGGGGGCTTGGGTGACGTAGCCGATGCGGCTGCGCAGGGTGGCGTGGCCGGCGGGCAGGCCGAGGATCTCCAGGGTGCCGTCGACCTTGGCCTGGGTGCCGGCGATGGCGCGCATGAGGGTGGACTTGCCGCAGCCGGAGGGGCCGAGGAGGCCGGTGATGCGGCCACGCGGGACGGTGAAGCCGAGGCCCCGCAGGACGGTGCGGGGGCCTCGGACGACGGTGAGGGCTTCGGCTCGGACGGCGTCCGTTCCGGGGCCGGGTGGCGGCTCCGAAGAAATATTCATCATGCGATGATTAATGCGCGTCGGAAGGGACGCCGTCAAGTGGGGTGAGTGGATGAGCCGCGTCAGGGTGTGGTGGCGACGAGGAGGAACAGGTCGTAGGTCTCCTCGACGATGCCGTCCGGGAAGGTCCGCAGCAGATGGTCACGCGCTTCGGCGAAGAAGGCGGTCCTGCGTTCCTCGGGGCAGATCAGGAAGGCCGAGTGGCTGCCGAGGTTGGCGAGGTGGGTGTCGACCGGGACCCGGCGGCTCCAGCGGACGTCGCGGCGGGTGAAGCTGAGGCGTCCGCTCGGATCCGCCTTCAGGCGGTCGGCGGCCGCCGTCTTCTCGGCCCGGGCGTCGACGCCGAAGAAGCGACGGACGCGTTCGCTCTCCTCCGCGATCCACTCGACGTCGTCGGGCTCCGTGTTCCACCACAGCGCCAGGGCTCCGCCCGGACGCAGGACGCGCAGGGCCTCGGGGACCGACCGAGCCGGGTCGGTCCAGTGCCAGGCCTGGGCGTAGGTGAGGAAGTCGGCGCAGGAGTCGGCGAGGGGAAGGGCGTTGCCGTTGCCCCGCACGACGGGGATGTCCGGGAGGCCGCGGCGGAACTGGGCCGCCATGCCCTCGCCCGGCTCCACGGCCAGCACATCGGCGCCGCACTCGTGCAGCCGGGCGGTCGAGATGCCGGTACCGGCACCGATGTCCACGACGCGGGCGCCGGCGAGGGGGCGGCCGGCGAGTTCCTCCAGCGCGTCGAAGAGGGATGGTGGGTAGGAGGGGCGGTTCGCCGCGTACTGGGCGGCCGCGGCGTTGAAGGAGTGGGCTCGGTCCGCGTGGGCGGGTATCCGGGATGCGGTCATACGGCCATCCTCGGACCGCACGACCGGTCCGGGACAGGGGGCTTCGGCGGCGTGGACCGGTTCGCGGACCGCGCCCCCTGCGGTCAGGAGCGGCGGCGCTTCCTCGAGGGGTTGCCCGAGCGGCGGGTGACCCGGCGTTGGTGCTGCTCGCGGGCCTGCTCGTACTCCTGGCGGTGCAGTTTCTCGCCGGGGGCCTCGACGAGCGAGCGGAAGAAGTAGGCGAGGAGGGAGCCGATGAATCCGATGGCGAGCAGGCCGCGCAGGGAGGCCTGGCGGTCGGGGTCGGGCCGCTTGCGGAAGCCGTCCCAGGTGTGGCGGAAGGCGAGCGCGCTGCACACCGCGAACATCACCACGACCAGGAGTTCCACGAAGGCGCCCGAGCCGGCGATCTGGAGTCCCTGGTAGGCGAAGCGGAGCACGAAGCAGGAGGCGGCGGCCGCGGCGAGGGAGCCGACGCCGACGCCGGCACGGCGGGCCGCGTAGCCGTTGTCGTGATCCACCCAGGTGGTGCCGAAGAAGCGCAGGGGCTCGGGGCGGGGCCCTGCGGAGCCCGCGGCGGTGCCCGGAGTGCCGTTGTCGTCGCTCACGCGTCGATTATCGCTCCGGGGTGCCCGCGGGCTCCGTCGGGGATCAGCCGCAGCGGCCGGTCACATAACCGTCGCTGCCCGTCTTCACATAGGTGTCCGAGACGTACTGGCCGGTGCCTATGTTGTCCCAGATGTTCGAGGTGCCGTAGTAGCCGGACACCGTCGTACCCGGGGTCTGGCAGTAGATCGGCACCTGGGCGCCCGCGCTCAGCGTGCGGACGATGCCGTAGCCGGTGCCGGGTCCGCTGCGGACGTTGAGCTCGACACCCGGCGCGACCGGGTAGTAGTTCAGGGCCGCCGCGGCCGCGACGACCGTCGCCGCGTCGCCGCCGGCCTGCTCGGTCAGCTCCCCGGACCTCTCCGCGGCACTCTCCCCGACCCGTTCTTGCGCACGGTCGACAGACATGCGAAACCTCCCCCGTTGCACCCCATGACCGCCATGGGCCCCGGTTGATTCCCCGTTGACGCGTTGCGAAAACACATGCACGTGAAACGCACGGGAAGACCCGCAAGCCGCCTCGGTCCGGTTCGGGTCATCGACTAGGCTCCGTGCGTCGCACGCGCGAACGAAACAGCACGGGGGGTGGTCCATGACGCCACAGCACCACACCGGCGCGGGCGCGGAAGCGGAACTTCCGGAGTACGCCGGTCACTACCGCCTCGAGTCGTGCCTGGGCTCCGGCGGCATGGGCGTCGTGCATCTGGCCCGCAGCACCTCAGGGCTGAGGCTCGCGGTGAAGGTCGTCCACGCCCAGTACGCCTGGGACCCCGAGTTCAGAGGACGGTTCCGGCAGGAGGTGGCGGCGGCCCGAAGAGTCAGCGGCGCCTTCACCGCGCCCGTCGTCGACGCCGACCCGGAGGCCGAACGGCCCTGGATGGCCACCCTGTTCATTCCCGGGCCCACGCTCTCGGACGAGGTGAAGGAGAACGGGCCCCTCCCTTCCGCCCAGTTGCGGCGGCTGATGGCGGGGCTCGCCGAGGCACTGCGCGACATCCACCGGGTGGGTGTCGTCCACCGCGATCTCAAGCCGAGCAACGTGCTGCTCGCCGAGGACGGCCCGAAGGTCATCGACTTCGGCATCTCCCGTCCGAAGGACAGCGAACTGCGCACCGAGACCGGCAAGTTGATCGGTACTCCGCCGTTCATGGCGCCCGAGCAGTTCCGCCGGCCGCGGGAGGTCGGACCGGCGGCGGACATCTTCGCGCTCGGCTCCGTGCTGGTGCACGCCTCGACCGGGCGGGGACCGTTCGACTCCGACAGCCCGTACGTCGTCGCCTACCAGGTCGTGCATGACGAGCCCGATCTGAGCGGCGTACCGGAGGACCTGGCGCCGCTCGTGCTGCGCTGTCTGGCCAAGGAGCCCGAGGACCGGCCCACCCCGGACGAGCTGATGCGGGAACTGCGCTCGGCGGCCGCCTCGTACGACACGCAGGCGTTCATACCGGAGCGGTGGACGCCCGGGACCGGTACGCACTCCAAAACGGGCGGGAGCGGGACGGACCCGGGAACAGGCGGGGCGGACGCGGCCGGTGTCCCTGGCCGTGACGCGTCCCCGGACGAGCCGCGTCCCCGGGGAGCCGAGGAGGAGCCGGGGGACCGTACGGGACGGGGATCAGGGCGGCTGACGGGGATCCTGACCGGGCGGCGCCCGCACTCGCGGCGGCTCGCCGTGGCCGCCGGGGCACTCGGGCTGGTCGTCGGCGGCGGACTCGCCACGGCCCAGCTCCTCGACGTCGGAATGCTGCCGCACAGCGCGGCGCCGGAGAGCACGCTGCCCGGGGCCGCCTCGGCCGCGTTCTCCGAATGGGTGGCCGAGCCCGTGGCCGGCGAGGGCGCCCCCCAGTGCTCGTACGGGGCCGGGAAGCTGATCTGCGCGCGGCCCGGACTGGTCTACGCCCTCGATCCGGCGGACGGAAGCCTGCTGTGGCGGCACTCCGTGCCCAAGATGCTCACCGGCGTACCGCCGGTCCTCGCGGGCGGCCTGGTGCAGCCGATGGCGGACCACGGCCGGCACCTGGCGGCGCTGGACCCCGGCTCGGGCAGGCCGCGCTGGCAGTCGGACGTTCCGGCGTACAGCGGGGTGCAGTGCGCCGGCGGCATGGTGCTGCTCACCGGCACCGACGGGCGGGTGCGGGCGGTCGACGCCGCGTCGGGCGAGACGATGTGGAACCGGCCGGTGCCCGGTCTCCCCCTGCCGCACTTCTTCGCGTTCGCCGGGGATCCGCTGGCGTACGCGGTGAGCACCTCGTCCGACGGGGCGACCACCCGGGTCGTCGCCGTGGACCCGGTGACGGGCGATGTGCGCTGGGAGGCCCGGCTGCCCGGAACGCTGGCGCCCGTCGGCAGTCGCGACGGCTCCCTCGTCCTGCTCTCCTCCGAGCCGGCCTTCGGGCGGACCGACGCCGTGGTCCGCTACACACCGCGGACCGGGACGTCGGTCCGGGTCGCGCTGTCCGTTCCCCTCGACTCGGCGCAGGCGGGCGTGCACGGCGACATGGTGCACCTGCTGGGCGCCGGTGGCGCGATGGACGCGGTCGACCTGGCGGCGCGGAAGGTGCGGTGGCGGCTGGAGACGGCCGTGAGCTGGGGTTCGGCGCCGATCGCCGGCGCCGGTCACGTGTATGTCCTCGCCGGGGACGGGCGGCTGCTCGCGGTCGGGGCCGACAGCGGGCGGATCGTCGGCCAGACCCGGCCGCGGCTCGGCACGCGCTCGAACCGGGTCGCGGCGGACCTGCCCACACCCGTGATCGTCGAGGGCCGTGTCTACGCCGGCGCCCCCGACGGCACCGTCTTCGCCGTGGACGGCCACGACCCGTCGTCCTGGTGACCTGAAGAAGGGGCCGCCTCGCAGGAGGCGGCCCCGCGGGTCCTCGTGGCCGGTGGCGTCAGCCCAGTTTCGACACGTCCCGCACGGCGCCCTTGTCGGCGCTGGTGGCCATCGCGGCGTAGGCCCGCAGCGCCGCCGACACCTTCCGGTCGCGGTCCTTCGGGGCGTACGCGCCGTTCAGTGCCCGCTCACGGCGGGACAGCTCCGCGTCGTCGACGAGCAGTTCGATGGAGCGGCCGGGGATGTCGATACGGATGCGGTCGCCGTCCTCGACGAGCGCGATCGTGCCGCCGGAGGCCGCCTCGGGCGAGGCGTGGCCGATGGACAGGCCCGAGGTACCGCCGGAGAAGCGGCCGTCCGTGATCAGCGCGCAGCTCTTGCCCAGGCCGCGGCCCTTCAGGTACGAGGTCGGGTAGAGCATCTCCTGCATACCGGGGCCGCCCTTGGGGCCCTCGTAGCGGATGACGACGACGTCGCCCTCCTTGATCTGCTGGGTGAGGATCTTCTGGACGGCCTCCTCCTGCGACTCGCAGACGACCGCCGGGCCCTCGAAGGTCCAGATCGACTCGTCGACGCCCGCGGTCTTCACCACGCAGCCGTCCACGGCCAGGTTGCCCTTCAGCACCGCCAGGCCGCCGTCCTTGGAGTACGCGTGCTCGGCGGACCGGATGCAGCCCTCGGCGGCGTCGGTGTCCAGGGCCTCCCAGCGCTCGGACTGGGAGAAGGCCTCCGCCGAGCGCACGCAGCCGGGGGCCGCGTGCCACAGCTCGACCGCCTCGGCGGACGGGGAGCCGCCGCGCACGTCCCAGGTCTTGAGCCAGTCGGCCAGGGAGGGGCTGTGCACCGCGTGCACGTCCTCGTTCAGCAGGCCCGCGCGGTGCAGCTCGCCGAGCAGGGCGGGGATGCCGCCGGCGCGGTGCACGTCCTCCATGTAGTACGTGCGGTTCTTGGCGACGTTCGGCGCCACCTTGGCCAGGCACGGCACCCGGCGGGAGACGGCGTCGATCTGCTCCAGACCGAAGTCGACGCCGGCCTCCTGGGCCGCCGCCAGCAGGTGCAGGATCGTGTTGGTGGAGCCGCCCATCGCGATGTCCAGGGCCATCGCGTTCTCGAAGGCCGCGAAGGTGGCGACGTTGCGGGGCAGGACCGTCTCGTCGTCCTGGTCGTAATGGCGGCGGGTGATGTCCATGACCGTGCGGGCCGCGTTCTCGTACAGGGCGCGGCGGGCGGTGTGGGTGGCGAGGACCGAGCCGTTGCCCGGCAGGGACAGGCCGATCGCCTCGGTCAGGCAGTTCATCGAGTTGGCGGTGAACATGCCGGAACAGGAACCGCAGGTCGGACAGGCGTTCTCCTCGATGCGGAGGATGTCCTCGTCGGAGACCTTGTCGTTGGCGGCGTCCGCGATCGCGTCGATCAGGTCGAGCGTGCGGACGGTGCCGTCGACCAGCGTGGCGCGGCCGGCCTCCATGGGCCCGCCGGAGACGAAGACCGTGGGGATGTTCAGGCGCAGGGCCGCCATCAGCATGCCCGGGGTGATCTTGTCGCAGTTGGAGATGCAGATCAGGGCGTCGGCGCAGTGGGCCTCGACCATGTACTCGACGCTGTCCGCGATCAGGTCGCGCGAGGGCAGCGAGTACAGCATGCCGCCGTGGCCCATCGCGATGCCGTCGTCGACGGCGATGGTGTTGAACTCGCGCGGGATGCCACCCGCCTCCCGGACCGCGTCGCTGACGATCCGGCCGACCGGCTGGAGGTGGGTGTGACCGGGCACGAACTCCGTGAAGCTGTTGGCGATCGCGATGATCGGCTTCCGGCCGATGTCCGCACCGGGTACACCGGAGGCGCGCATAAGGGCGCGGGCGCCCGCCATGTTGCGGCCGTGGGTGACTGTGCGGGACCTCAGCTCGGGCATCGTCGCTCGCTCCTTCGGGAAGTTCCGCCGGACAGCAAGGTCGCCGGCGGAGTTCTGGCTCAGTCGAGCCTACGCCGGTCATCCAGGGACCGGGACGCGCTGTCCGAAATGCGGGACGCGTGTCTCGGGGGCGGCCGGCCGGGTCTCACTCCCCCGTGAGATGCCGCTGCACCACCGGTGCCACCCGCGCGATGATCTGCTCCACGTCCGCCGACGCCAGCGGCTCCGCCCTGATCACGTATCGCAGGATCGCGCACCCCACCAGCTGCGCGGCCGCGAGCTCGGCGCGCAGCTCCGCGTCGGGCAGGTCGAACCGGCCGGCGATGCGCCGCAGCAGCTGCGAGACGATCAGCCGGCGGAAGACGGCGGCCGCGGTGTCGTTGCTCAGCGCGGAGCGGACGATCGCCAGCAGGGGCGTGCGGGTGGCCGGTCTCTCCCAGATGCCGAAGAAGAACCGGGCGAACCGTTCTCCGACGCCGTCGAGCGGGCCGTCCACGAGCGCCTCCGGCGCGTTCAGCGCGGGTGCGAGGACGACCTCGATCGCCGCTTCGAACACCTGCTCCTTGGTGCCGAAGTAGTGGTGGACCAGGGCGGAGTCGACTCCGGCGGTCTTGGCGATGCCCCGCACCGAGGTCTTCTCGTAGCCGCGCTCGGAGAACTCCTCGCGGGCCGCGGTCAGGATGCGGTCGCGGGTGTCGGCGGCCTCCTCGCGGCGGGGGCGGCCACGGCGGCGGGCGGTGGCGCCGGTCATCGCCGGGGCACCTTCACCGCGGAGGCCAGGTGCAGCCGGGTGAAGGCCAGGGCCTCGGCGAGGTCGGCCTCGCGCTCGGCGCTGGACATGGCCCGGCGGGTGTTGACCTCGATGACGACATGGCCGTCGAAACCGCCGAAGGCGAGACGTTCCAGCAGTTCGGCACAGGGCTGGGAGCCACGGCCGGGCACCAGGTGCTCGTCCTTCGCCGACCCCCTGCCGTCGGCGAGGTGCACATGGCCGAGCCGGTCGCCCATGCGGTCGGCCATCGCGAGCGCGTCGGTACGGGCCGTCGCGGCATGGCTGAGGTCGATCGTGAAGTGGCGGTAGTCGTCCTTGGTGACGTCCCAGCCGGGGGCGTACGCGAGCATCTCGCGGTCGCGGTAGCGCCAGGGGTACATGTTCTCCACCGCGAAGCGCACATCCGTCTCGCTCGCCATCCGCCAGACCCCGGCGACGAAGTCACGGGCGTACTGGCGCTGCCAGCGGAAGGGCGGGTGGACCACGACCGTGCTCGCGCCGAGCTTCTCCGCGGCCGCTCTGGCGCGCTGGAGCTTGGTCCAGGGGTCGGTGGACCACACCCGCTGGGTGATCAGCAGACAGGGGGCGTGCACGGCGAGGATCGGTATCCGGTGGTGGTCGCTGAGTCTGCGCAGCGCCTCGATGTCCTGGCTGACCGGGTCGGTCCACACCATGACCTCGACGCCGTCGTATCCGAGGCGTGCGGCGATCTCGAAGGCCGTCGCCGTCGACTCCGGGTAGACGGAGGCCGTCGAAAGAGCGACCTTCGCATCCGGAATGCGTACGGGTTCGGGTTCCACCACGAGGGACAGGTTACGGGGTGCGACGGACGGGGGCGGGGCCCTCGGCCGCCGTTGTGGCCTTCGTCATCCGTCGTGGCCCTCGTCAGCCCATGTGGTCGAGACGCCGGAGTATCACGCCCTCCCTGAGGGCCCACGGGCATATCTCCAGGCGTTCCACGCCGAAGAGGTCCATGGCGCCCTCGGCGACCAGGGCGCCCGCCAGTAGCTGTCCGGCGCGGCCGTCGGAGACACCGGGGAGTTCGCAGCGCTCGTCGGCCGTCATGCCGGAGAGCCGCGGCACCCACGCCTCCAGGGACTCCCGCTTCAGCTCGCGCTGCACGTAGAGGCCCTCGGCCGAGCGGGGGGCGCCGGCCAGCCGGGCGAGCTGCTTGAAGGTCTTGGAGGTGGCGACGACGTGGTCGGGGGCGCCGAAGCGGCTGAACTCGCCGACCGTCCGCGCGATCTCGGCACGCACATGGCGGCGCAGCGCCTTGACGTCCTCCGTGGTGGGCGGGTCGCCGGGCAGCCAGCCGGCGGTGAGCCGGCCCGCGCCGAGCGGCAGCGACACGGCCGCGTCGGGCTCCTCGTCGATGCCGTACGCGATCTCCAGTGAGCCGCCGCCGATGTCCAGGACCAGCAGTTTCCCGGCCGACCAGCCGAACCAGCGGCGGGCGGCGAGGAAGGTGAGGCGGGCCTCCTCCGCGCCGCTGAGCACCTGGAGCCTGACCCCGGTCTCCTCCTGCACGCGGGCGAGGACGTCGTCGGCGTTGCCCGCGTCGCGCACGGCGGAGGTGGCGAACGGCAGCAGGTCCTCGACGCCCTTGTCCTCGGCGGCCTGGAGCGCTTCGCGGACCACGGCGACAAGGCTGTCGACGCCGTCGGAGCCGATCGCGCCGCTCGCGTCGAGGAGCTGGGCGAGGCGCAGTTCGGCCTTGTGCGAGTGCGCGGGCAGCGGGCGCGCGCCGGGGTGGGCGTCTACCACCAGCAGGTGCACCGTGTTCGAGCCCACGTCGAGGACACCGAGTCTCATGGACGGAAACGCTACTGCCATCCGGGATGCCATCCGTCGCCGGTGTCCGTCCCGCGTGAGGCGCCGCACGGGACGGTCCCGGCCCGGACGCCCGGCGACTTACCCTGGACGGGTGCCAAAGACGAAAAAGGCGAAGACCGATAAATCGGCGAACCCGGCGAACCCGGCGGAAGCGGTGAAGCCGAAGAAGCGGGGCGCGGAATCCGACGAGAAGGGGCTCGACTTCGCGCGCGCGTGGGTGGAGTTCCCTGACCCGGCGGACGACGAGCAGGTCTTCCGCTGCGATCTGACCTGGCTGACCTCTCGTTGGACCTGCGTCTTCGGAAGCGGCTGCCAGGGCATCCAGGCGGGCCGCGCGGACGACGGGTGCTGCAGCCTGGGCGCCCACTTCTCCGACGAGGACGACGAGAAGCGGGTCGCCGAGCACGTGGCGAGGCTCACACCGGACATCTGGCAGAACCATGCCGAGGGCAGGGAGAACGGCTGGGTGTCCGAGGACGAGGAGGGCTCCCGGCAGACGCGTCCCTTCCAGGGCTCGTGCATCTTCCAGAACCGGCCCGGCTTCTCGGGCGGCATGGGGTGCTCGCTGCACATCCTGGCCCTGAGAGAGGGCCGCGAGCCGCTGGAGACGAAGCCGGACGTGTGCTGGCAGCTGCCGATCCGGCGGACCTTCGAGTGGATCGACCGGCCCGACGACACCCGCGTGCTGCAGGTGTCGATCGGGGAGTACGACCGCAGGGGCTGGGGTCCGGGCGGCCACGACCTGCACTGGTGGTGTACCTCGGCGACGTCGGCGCACGGCGCGGGCGAGCCGGTGTACGTCTCCTACCGGGCGGAGCTGACCGAGCTGATGGGCGTGGCCGGCTACGACCGCCTGGTCGGACTGTGCGAGGAGCGTCTGGCCTCCGGCCTGCCGCTGCTCGCAGCGCACCCGGCGGACCCGGCCGTCTGAGGGGCGCGCGTGAGGGCCCGCCGAAGGGCGGCGCCTGAGAGGCCGCCCGAGGACCGGCACCTCAGTGCCCGCCCGAGGACCGGCGCCTGGGCGCCCGAGGACCGGCACCTCAGTGCCCGCCCGAGGACCGGCGCCTGAGAGGCCGCCCGAGGACCGGCACCTCAGTGCCCGCCCGAGGACCGGCGCCTGGGCGCCCGGCCAAGGGCCGGCACCTCAGTGCCCGCCCGACAACCGGCGCCTGGGCGCCCGGCCAAGGGCCGGCACCTCAGTGCCCGCCCGACAACCGGCGCCTGGGCGCCCGGCCAAGGGGCCCATGGCCTGAGAGCCCGTCCAGGGGCCCATGCTTGCGTGCCCGCCCAAGGGACCCGCGTACCTCAACCCCCGTCCGACGGCCGTGCCTCAGGGCCCGTCCGAGGGCCCGTCGGCCACCGCGTGGCCCGCCGGCAGACGGCTGCCCCCGGAGGGCCCGCCTCGGGCCCGGCGGCCGCCACCACCTCGCCGGAAGGCGGCCACCGTCAAACGGCCCGCCCAAGGTCCGTCACCTACGCGGCGGTGGCTCCCGGGCAGACGGCTGCCGCCGGAGGGCCGGTCGAGGCCGTCACCGTCGGCCGCGACGGCCGTCCGGAAGCCGCCGTCCGCGACGCCCCGCCCGCCCGAGGTCCGCCTGCTACCGCGGCGGTGGCTCGCCGGCAGACGGCTGTCGACCTGCAGGTCCGTCGGGCGCCGGAAGGCGCCGTCGGCGGTCGGATGCGGTCGCCGGGAGCAGCCCTGGGCTGCCCCCTAACGGCGGCCGCCGCCCGCGGCGGCCGGGGCCGGGCATCCGCGCTCGCGCTTGGCGTGCCGGCCCGCGCCGTCGCACGCCGTGCCGTCACGCCGTCCCTCTCCCCGCCGGCCCTCGGAAGGGCTGGGCGGGTCGTCGCCCGCGGTCGACGGGGGCGGGCTGTCCGGGTCCGTCGGCGACGACTCGCCGGGCGTGGGCGGGGGCGTGGGATCGGTCGACTCCGGCGGGTCGGGCGGGGTGGGTGTGGGCTCGGAGGGCGCCGAAGGAGTCGGCGTGGGGCGCGGACCGGACGTGGGCGGGTCGGCCGGATGCCCGGCCCCGCGTCCGGAGGGGCTGGGCGCGGTGCCGTAGCCGTCGATGGAGACGACTGCACCGGCGGGCGCGATCGCCACGCGTGCGCTCCAGCGGCCGGAGGGCTCGCGCAGATGGTCGACGTACACCTTGATCGTCAACGACTCGCCGGGCTGGAGGGTGCCCGAGGAACGGCTCAGGTAGAGCCAGTGCGCCCCGGTGGACGCGGACCAGTCGACCGGGTCGGGCCCCGCGGCGGTGAGGGTGATCAGGGTGGTGTCACCGGTGTTGTCCGCGCTCACCGTCAGGCGGCCGTCCCTGTGGCCGGTGCCCGTGACGCTGATGACCTCCACGGAGACGTCGGGCCGGCCACTGGTGTGGAAGCGGGTGTCGGGCCCGGGCCCCGCGTTGCCGGTGTTCTCGTAGCCCTTGCCGCCCTCGCCGCCCAGGACACCGGGGCCGTGCCCGTCGTGCGTGCCCGCGGCGGAGCCCCCGTGGCCATGGTCGGCCGGGCCGCCCCGGTAGGCGGCCCACAGGGCCAGCACCGGCGCGGCCACCACCGTCGCCACCACCGTGGTCGTGACGGCACGCGCGCGGAGACGGTCCCTGCGGGCGGCGCGGTCCTTGGGGTCCATCGGGAATCCGCGCCGGTCGAAGCGGGGAGCGGTGCTCCGCGCGCGCGGGTGGTGGGCCAGGGCCTTGACCAGGGCCGCGCGGGGTGCGGTCAGCACGGGCAGCTCGGCGGGGGTGACGGTGGCGCCGGGCCACTGACCGGACACGGCGCGCTCTGCGGTACGGCGGCAGCGCGGGCAGTCGTCGACGTGCCGCACGAGCTCGCCCCGCAGTGCCGTGCCGAGCACGATCCGGCTGTCCCCGGTGAGCCGGGACACGCTCGGACAGGTGCCGGTCTCCACGACGGCGAGCGCCGCGCGGGTGCGCTCCACCTCGCAGGCGGCCGCGGCGAGCAGTTCCCGCGCGGCGGCGAGGCCCATGCCGAGGACGGCGGCGACCTCGTGGGCGGCGAGGTGGTGGCGTACGGCGAGTTCGAGCGCCTCGCGCTGCTCCGGGGTGGTGCCGGCGGCCTCCGGCCAGGCGAGCTGGGCGAGTTCGCGGCGCCGCTCCCGCTGGACCTCGTCGGGCACCGGCGGCACGGGGCGCGCGGCCGTCTGCCGGTCGCCGCCGGTGCGGCCCCCGGCGTGCGTGCCCGGACGTTTCTGCTTGGCCTCGGCCAGCTTGCGCAGGCACGCCCAGCGGGCCAGCGCGTACAGCCAGGCCCGGCGCTCGCCCGCGGTCCCGGGTCCGCGCTGCCCGCGCCGCTCGGCGAACGCCAGCGCGTCCCCGAGGGCGGCGGTCGCCGCCTCGTGGTCGCACAGCACGGACAGGCAGTAGGTGAACAGGCCGTCGAGGTAGGGCTCGTAACGCGCGTGCGGCCGCTGCGCCACGGCGTGCGCGGCAGCGCGATCACGCGCCTCGCGGTGCGCCCGGTGCGCACCGGTCGTGCGGGTCGAGGTGTCCGGGCTGCTGCTCATCACCTGTGCGACCGTAAGCCCCGCCGGATCGTCCCTCTGTGCGCCTTGAGCACTTTTAATCCGTACGGGTGAAACGATCCCTCATACGGGGAACGGAACCCAGGGTTCCGTGACCGGACCGAGCGCGCCGGGCTGTCAGTGGTGGGGGCTACGGTTTCCCCCATGGCTGCCCGTACCAAGACGACCAAGGACCGACCGTCCTACCGCTGCACGGAGTGCGGCTGGCAGACGGCCAAGTGGCTGGGCCGCTGCCCCGAGTGCCAGGCCTGGGGGACGGTCGAGGAGTACGGCGCGCCCGCGGTCCGTACGACGGCGCCGGGCCGGGTCACCACCTCGGCCGTGCCGATCGGCCAGGTCGACGGCCGCCAGGCCACCGCCCGCACCACCGGCGTGCCCGAACTCGACCGGGTCCTGGGGGGCGGGCTGGTCCCCGGTGCCGTCGTCCTCCTCGCCGGCGAACCCGGCGTCGGCAAATCCACCCTGCTGCTGGACGTAGCGGCCAAGTCCGCCAGTGACGAGCACCGCACGCTCTACGTCACGGGCGAGGAGTCCGCGAGCCAGGTCCGCCTGCGCGCCGACCGCATCGGCGCCATCGACGACCACCTGTATCTGGCCGCCGAGACCGATCTGGCCGCCGTCCTCGGCCACCTGGACGCGGTCAAGCCCTCCCTGCTCATCCTCGACTCGGTGCAGACGGTCGCCTCGCCCGAGATCGACGGCGCGCCCGGCGGCATGGCACAGGTGCGCGAGGTCGCGGGCGCCCTGATCCGCGCCTCCAAGGAACGCGGCATGTCCACGCTCCTGGTGGGCCATGTCACCAAGGACGGTGCCATCGCGGGCCCGCGCCTGCTGGAGCACCTGGTGGACGTGGTGCTGCACTTCGAGGGCGACCGGCACGCGCGCCTGCGCCTGGTCCGCGGCGTCAAGAACCGCTACGGCGCCACGGACGAGGTCGGCTGCTTCGAACTGCACGACGAGGGCATCACGGGCCTGGCCGACCCCAGCGGCCTGTTCCTGACCCGCCGGGCGGAGCCCGTCCCCGGCACCTGCCTGACGGTCACCCTGGAGGGCCGCCGCCCCCTGGTCGCGGAGGTGCAGGCGCTCACCGTCGACTCCCAGATCCCCTCCCCGCGCCGTACGACGTCCGGCCTGGAGACCTCCCGGGTCTCGATGATGCTGGCCGTGCTGGAGCAGCGGGGCCGGATCAGCGCGCTCGGCAAGCGGGACATCTACTCGGCGACGGTCGGCGGGGTGAAGCTCTCCGAGCCGGCCGCCGACCTCGCAGTCGCTCTCGCGCTGGCGTCGGCGGCGAGCGACACCCCACTGCCGAAGAACCTCGTCGCGATCGGCGAGGTGGGCCTGGCGGGCGAGGTCAGACGCGTCACCGGCGTGCAGCGCCGGCTCGCCGAGGCCCACCGCCTGGGCTTCACGCACGCCCTCGTACCGGGCGACCCGGGCAAGGTCCCGTCGGGGATGAAGGTCCTGGAAGTGGCCGACATAGGGGACGCGCTGCGGGTCCTGCCCCGCTCGCGTCGCCGGGACGCCCCACGGGAGCAGGAGGAGCGCCGGTAGACTTTGCCCTGGTCTCGCCCGTCCGTACGAACCGAGTGTGCGAAACGGCAGCGCCCGAAGAACCTGCGACCGGAGGAGTGCAGTGGCAGCCAACGACCGGGCAGCAGCTCCCGGAAAGTCCGGCGGGAGTTCCGGCACCGATGGCCTGATGCGCGCCTCCCTGAGCGCCGTGGCACCCGGTACGGCCCTGCGGGACGGCCTCGAACGGGTGCTCCGCGGCAACACCGGCGGACTCATCGTGCTCGGCTCCGACAAGACCGTGGAGTCGATGTGCACGGGCGGTTTCGTGCTGGATGTCGAGTTCACGGCGACCCGGCTGCGGGAGCTGTGCAAGCTGGACGGCGGCATCGTGATCTCGTCCGACCTGTCGAAGATCCTGCGGGCGGGTGTGCAGCTGGTCCCGGACCCGACGATCCCGACCGAGGAGACCGGCACCCGGCACCGCACTGCGGACCGGGTGAGCAAGCAGGTCGACTTCCCGGTGGTCTCGGTCTCGCAGTCCATGCGTCTGATCGCCCTCTACGTCGACGGCCAGCGCCGTGTCCTGGAGGACTCGGCGGCGATCCTCTCCCGCGCCAACCAGGCCCTGGCGACCCTGGAGCGCTACAAGCTCCGCCTGGACGAGGTGGCGGGCACACTGTCGGCGCTGGAGATCGAGGACCTGGTGACGGTCCGGGACGTCTCTGCGGTCGCGCAGCGCCTGGAGATGGTGCGCCGCATCGCCACCGAGATCGCCGAGTACGTGGTGGAACTGGGCACCGACGGCCGTCTCCTGGCCCTTCAGCTCGACGAGTTGATCGCGGGCGTGGAGCCGGAACGCGAGCTGGTGGTGCGCGACTACGTCCCCGAGCCCACCGCCAAGCGCTCCCGCACGGTCGAGGAGGCCCTGGCCGAGCTGGACAAGCTCTCCCACGCCGAGCTGCTCGAGTTGTCCACGGTCGCCCGCGCCCTGGGCTACACCGGCTCTCCGGAGACCCTCGACTCGGCGGTCTCCCCGCGCGGCTTCCGCCTGCTGGCCAAGGTGCCCCGGCTGCCCGGCGCCATCATCGACCGCCTGGTCGAGCACTTCGGCGGCCTGCAGAAGCTGCTCGCCGCGAGCGTCGACGACCTTCAGGCGGTGGACGGCGTGGGCGAGGCGCGGGCGCGGAGCGTCCGCGAGGGCCTGTCGCGGCTGGCGGAGTCGTCGATCCTGGAGCGCTACGTCTGACCGGCATCGGCCGCGGCCGGGCGCCTCAGGCCTCCTCGGCCGACCTCGACACGGTCCGCGCCGGTCCGTTCGGGCCCGCTCAGTCCTCCGACAGCACGAACGACGTCCGCAGCTTCGCGTACCCCGGCACCTTCGCCTCGACCAGGTAGGTGCCCGCCCGGGCCGACCCGGCCGGGGGCGTCGCGCACTGCGGGGCGCTGGGCCTGCGGTCCCACCGGACGGTGTAGGTGAAGCCGCTGCCCGCCGGCACCCGGTACAGCCGGCTCCCGGCCGTCTTGGGGCAGTCGGCGGAGGACCAGTAGGCGGAGCCGCTCTCGGCCTGACTGACCGTCACCACCGCGGACTTCGGCCCGAGCTCGACCTTGCAGTCGCCGCCGGAGGAGTTCGCGGCGGCCAGCTCGAACTCCGGTGTCTGGCCGGGCCCGTAGGAGTTGCGCACGCTGCGCAGCGTCAACTTGACCGCGCCCGCGGTGCAGTTGGGCAGCGAGCTGCCGGCCGGCAGCACAGCGCCCGGACCGCCGCCGTTGGCGCCGCCCTCATCCCCGCCGCCACCGGACCCGCCGCCGGACCCGCCGGAACCGGCGCCGCCCCCGTCCCCGCCGCCACCGGAGCTGTCGGAGCCGCCGGTGTCACCGGCGCCGCCCGTCCCCGAGGCCGAACCCGAGCCCGAGCCCGATCCGTCGGAGTCACCGCCGCCGGACTCGTCCCGGCCGCCGGGGTGTTGGCTGATCGCGGGACCGGAGCCGGAGGGTCCCGGCGTGATGGTGGAGGTGGAGGGCCCCGGATGCTTGTCGTTCGGCCCACCGCCGTCGGTCTTGCGGCCCCCGCCCCCCAGCGGGGCGATCCAGACGATCAGCAGCGCCAGCAGGGCGACCACGGACAGCATGATGACCCGCCGTCGCCAGTAGATGGAGGCGGGAAGCGGACCGACCGGATTGCGCAGAGATCCCACGGCCCAAACTGTACGAGAGATCGTCGGCTTCCCCGGCCCCACCCGCCGGGCCGACGACAACTTTTCCGGATCATCATCACGGCAACACCCGTACGCACGGCCCCCTTTGGCCCCACCGTGACCCCGCGGGCACGGTCCGTGACGACACCGGCCCGCGCCGGGTCACACGGCCGCCCATCCCCACGTGGCAGGATCGGAAGGCCATGACTGCGCCCACACTGCCCCCGCACAGCGGCCCCGACACCCCGGCCCACGCCGCCGGCGCCCGTCCGGGCACCGGTACGCCCACCGGCGCCGAGGCCTCCGGCACCGCCCTCGGCCCGACTCTGCACACCCAGGTCATCACCTGGTTCGACGACCATGCCCGCGATCTGCCCTGGCGACGCCCCGACGCCGGTGCCTGGGGCGTGATGGTCAGCGAGTTCATGCTCCAGCAGACGCCGGTGAGCCGTGTGCTGCCGGTCTACGAGCAGTGGCTCGACCGCTGGCCCCGGCCCGCCGACCTCGCCAAGGAGGCACCGGGCGAGGCCGTCCGCGCCTGGGGCCGGCTCGGCTACCCGCGCCGCGCCCTGCGCCTGCACGGCGCCGCGGTCGCCATAACGGAACGGCACGGCGGCGACGTGCCGACCGAGCACGCGCAACTGCTCGCCCTGCCGGGCATCGGCGAGTACACGGCCGCGGCGGTCGCGTCCTTCGCCTACGGTCAGCGGCACGCCGTCCTGGACACCAACGTCCGGCGGGTGCTGGCCCGCGCGGTCACCGGCGTGCAGTACCCGCCGAACGCCACCACCGCCGCCGAACGGCGTCTGGCGCGCGCCCTGCTGCCCGAGGACGAGGGGACGGCGGCCCGTTGGGCGGCCGCCTCCATGGAGCTCGGCGCGCTGGTGTGCACGGCGAAGAACGAGTCGTGCCCGCACTGCCCGATCGCCGGGCACTGCGCCTGGCGGCTCGCGGGCAAGCCCGCGCACGACGGGCCGCCGCGCCGCGGACAGACGTACGCGGGCACGGACCGGCAGGTCCGCGGCAAGCTCCTCGCCGTGCTGCGCGAGGCCCACGCGCCCGTCCCGCAACCGGTGCTCGACCGGGTCTGGCACGAGCCCGTCCAGCGCGCCCGGGCCCTGGACGGGCTCGTCGCGGACGGCCTGGTGGAGCCGCTGCCGGGCGGGCTGTACCGACTGCCGCTGACCTGACCCCCCATCACCCCCACCTGACACCCCGGCACCTGGCACCTGACCGCCAGTCACCCCTCGAGCCCGCCTCGGCTTGGGAGTACGACGCGGGTGTTCGTGTCACACGCCCGCCCGTCACCCGACCCCCAAATCACCCTCAAAACGGACAAATTAAGGCACGTCCTTAGCCTCGTCCTACTTCCGTTACACAACCGACGCACAGCCGAGGGCTGCCCGCAGGCTGCTTCGGACAGCGCCGTGACAACGCCTCCGTACCTTCGGTTGAGTGCCGGACAGGCACCGGACGGCTGCCGACCACAGCCCGTCCGCTCAGGGTGTGGAGACCGGCGGCAGGCGGGTCGGTGAACGGGGATCGGAGGCGGTCGTAGATGGCGCAGGGTGAGGTGCTCGAGTTCGAGGAGTACGTGCGTACCCGGCAGGACGCGCTGCTGCGCAGTGCGCGCCGGCTGGTCCCGGACCCGGTCGAAGCCCAGGACCTGCTCCAGACGGCACTCGCACGGACGTACGGCCGCTGGGAGGGCATCGCCGACAAGCGGCTCGCCGACGCCTATCTGCGCCGCGTGATGATCAACACGCGTACCGAGTGGTGGCGGGCCCGGAAGCTGGAGGAGGTTCCCACCGAGCAGCTCCCGGACGCCCGCGTCGAGGACTCCACCGAGCAGCACGCCGACCGCGCGCTCCTCATGGACATCCTGAGGGTGCTCGCTCCCAAGCAGCGCAGTGTCGTGGTGCTGCGACACTGGGAGCAGATGTCCACGGAGGAGACGGCCGCCGCCCTCGGCATGTCGGCGGGTACGGTCAAGAGCACGCTGCACCGGGCGCTCGCCCGGCTCCGCGAGGAGCTGGAGGCCCGCGATCTGGACGCACGCGCGCTGGAGCGTGAGGAGCGGGAGCGTTGCGCGGCCTGACCGGCAGGGATGCGGGCCCCGGGTCCTCGCGGGCCCGGTTCACCGTCAAGGCGGCGATCACGGCGACGGCCGTGTTCGCCGCCCTCGCCCTTTCGGCGTCCGCCTGCGGCACCGGGGGGACCGGCGCGCGCGACGAGGGCCCGGCCCACTCCGGCTCGGTAGCGGGCGCCGTCCCGTCCCCCTCCCCCGACCCCACCGGCAGGGCCCAGCGGATGGACCCCGTCCGGCTGATCAAGGACGACCCGCAGGTCTCGGCCGCGGTCAAGCGCGGCCTCAAGCCGTGCGCGGCCGACGAGTACCCCGTCGACGTGTCGTACGGCGACCTGACCTCGGGATCGGCCGACGACATCGTCATCAACGTGCTGACCTGCGGAGACGCGGTGGGCGTCGGCGCCTATGTGTACCGCGAGCAGGGGGGCGGGTACGAGAACGTCTTCAGGACCGAGGAGCCCCCGGTCTACGCCGAGATCGACCGCGGCGACCTCGTGGTGACCAAGCAGGTGTACGCGCGGGGGGACCCGGTGTCGAGTCCGTCCGGCGAGGACGTGATCACGTACCGCTGGTCGGCGGGCCGGTTCACCAAGGAGTTCAGCACGCGCAACGAGTACGGCAAGACCGTCGGGGGCAGCGCGACGGTGGCCCCCGGCCGCTGACACCGACGGTGGCGTGGGGGGACGGACGCGCGGGCTTGCGGACGCGGGACGGCGGGCGCGCGACAATGGCGAGGGCGTGCGTACCGGGGCCGCCGCTCCGGCCTCATGGAGCACAGGCCGTCTCCTGGAGCGCATGACGTCTCCTGGAACACACGGCGTCTTCCGAAACGCACGACGAGAAGCAGACGAGGACTGAGAGCACCCGAATGGCAGAACAGACCCACGTCCTGTTCGTCGAGGACGACGACGTGATCCGCGAGGCCACACAGCTCGCCCTGGAGCGGGTCGGCTTCGCGGTCACGGCGATGCCCGACGGGCTGTCGGGCCTGGAGGCGTTCCGGGCCAGTCGGCCGGACATCGCGCTGCTGGACGTCATGGTCCCCGGCCTCGACGGGGTCAGCCTGTGCCGCCGCATCCGCGACGAGTCGACCGTTCCGGTGATCATGCTGTCCGCGCGGGCGGACTCGATCGACGTGGTGCTCGGCCTGGAGGCGGGCGCCGACGACTACGTGACCAAGCCGTTCGACGGCGCCGTCCTGGTCGCCCGCATCCGCGCGGTGCTGCGCCGCTTCGGGCACGCCGGCGGCGTCCGGGCGGAAGCGGACCCCGCCCCGGTGGACGGCGGGGTGCTGAGCTTCGGCGACCTGGAGGTCGACACCGAGGGGATGGAGGTGCGCCGGGCCGGGCAGCCGGTGGCGCTCACGCCCACGGAGATGCGGCTGCTGCTGGAGTTCTCCTCGGCGCCGGGCACGGTGCTCTCCCGGGACAAGCTCCTGGAACGGGTGTGGGACTACGGCTGGGGCGGCGACACGCGTGTGGTCGACGTCCATGTGCAGCGGTTGCGTACGAAGATCGGCCAGGACCGGATCGAGACGGTCCGCGGTTTCGGCTACAAGCTCAAGGCCTGAGCGGGACGGTCATGCCGGGGATCTCGCGGCGCCTGCTCCCCCAGCGCCTGGAGCGGGCGGACATCCGTACGGGGCTGAGGTGGAAGCTCAGCGCGGCCATCGCGCTGGTCGGCGCGCTGGTGGCGGTCGCGCTCAGCCTGGTCGTGCACAACGCCGCCCGGGTGTCGATGCTGGACAGTGCGCGGGACCTGGCGGACGAGCGGGTCCAGATCGCCCAGCGCAACTTCGAGCTGTCGGGGCGGCCGAACTTCCCGGGCATCAGGATCGACGACCCCGAGCTGCCCTCCGAACTGCGGGAGAAGGTCGAGCAGGGGCGGCGGGCGACCTACGTCGCCGACCACACCGGAAGGCTGCCCGACATCTGGGCGGCCGTACCGGTCAAGGACGGCCATGTGCTGTCTCTGCACACCCACTTCACCGACCGCAGCACCAACATCCTCAACGACCTCGACCAGGCCCTGGTCATCGGCTCCATCACGGTCGTCCTGGGCGGCAGCGCGCTGGGCGTGCTCATAGGGGGCCAGCTCTCCCGCCGGCTGCGCAAGGCGGCGACCGCGGCCAACCAGGTCGCCAAGGGCGAGACGGACGTACGGGTGCGGGACGCCATCGGCGGTGTCGTACGCGACGAGACCGACGACCTGGCGCGGGCGGTGGACGCGATGGCGGACGCCCTCCAGCAGCGGCTGGAGGCGGAACGCCGGGTCACGGCGGACATCGCGCACGAGCTGCGCACTCCGGTGACCGGGCTGCTGACGGCGGCCGAGCTGCTGCCGCCCGGGCGGCCGACGGAACTGGTCCTGGACCGTGCGAAGGCCATGCGCACGCTGGTGGAGGACGTGCTGGAGGTCGCCCGGCTCGACGGCGCCTCGGAGCGGGCCGAACTCCAGGACATCGTGCTGGGCGAGTTCGTCGCCCGGCGGGTGGCGGCGAAGGACCCGGCCATCGAGGTGCGGGTGGTGCACGAGTCGGAGGTCACCACCGATCCGCGGCGGCTGGAGCGGGTGCTGTTCAACCTGCTCGCCAACGCCGCGCGGCACGGCAGGCCGCCGATCGAGGTGACCGTCGAGGGCCGGGTCATCCGGGTGCGCGACCACGGCCCCGGCTTCCCCGAGGACCTGCTCGCCGAAGGGCCGAGCCGGTTCCGTACCGGCAGCACGGACCGCGCCGGGCACGGCCACGGTCTCGGTCTGACCATCGCAGCGGGTCAGGCCCGCGTCCTCGGCGCCCGCCTGACCTTCCGCAACGTCCGCCCCGCGGGTGCCCCGGAACACATCCCGGCCGAGGGCGCGGTCGCCGTACTGTGGCTGCCGGAACACGCGCCGACGAACACGGGCAGCTACCCGACGCTCCCGCAGCGGGGGAACTGAGCTCTCAGCTCCAGTCCTTCTCCAGGTCCAGGTCCCCCTCGCGCCGCTGGGTGAAAGAGAACCAGTTGCCCGAGTCGTCGCGGAAGAGCGCCTCGGTGCCGTAGGGGCGCTCCTGCGGTTCCTGGAGGAACTCCACCCCGCGGTCCTTGAGCCTCTTGTAGTCGCCGTGGATGTCGTCGGTGGCCAGCACTCCCGCGCCGAAGGCGCCCTTGGCGACCAGCTTCCTGATCATCTCGGCGGACTCGGGGTCCATCGCGGGCGGCCCGGGAACCATGAGGGTCAGCTCGACGTCGGGCTGGCCGGGGGCGCCGACGGTGAGCCAGCGCATCCCGCCGTCCCCCATGGTCATGTCCGTACGGATCTCAAGGCCGAGCTTCTGCGTGTAGAACTCCTTGGCCCGGTCCTGGTCGAGGACCCAGACGGTGGTGATGGCGAGCCCCTTGATCATGGCTTTCTCCCGGCGGTCGCGAGGTGCTGTTTCCCCTGCCACGGTAGGCAGCGCCGCGGTCAGCCCGCTTCTTCGGAATTGCTCCGCCGCTCCCGGGCCGAGCCGGGCCGGAAACCGCCGGCCCAGAGCATGGCGTAGCAGCCGGGGATGAGCGCGGCTCCACGGCCGACGTGCCGCGCGCGGTACTCACTCGGGGTGAGCCCCGTCCAGGCCTTGAACCGGGTCGAGAACGTGCCCAGGCTGCTGAAGCCGACCAGGTTGCAGATCTCGGTCACCGACAGGTTCGCGGTGCGCAGCAGGTCCTCGGCCCGCTCGATGCGGCGGTGGGTCAGGTACTGGCCGGGCGTCTCACCGTAGGCCTCCTTGAAGGCCCGTACGAAGTGGTAGCGCGAATACCCGGCGTGGGCCGCGACCGTGCCCAGGTCGAGGTCCGGGTCCGCCCAGTCCCGGTCCATGGCGTCCTTGGCCAGCCGTAGCTGCCGCATCCTGCCCGCCACCGCTTCCATACGCCGATGGTGGCACGGGGGACTGACAGCCGTCGGGGGCTCGGGGCGGCACCCGGCGGGGGCTCGGGGGCGGCACCCGGGCACGCGGAAGGTCCCCGGCACCGGGTGGTGCTGCCGGGGACCTTCCGTGATGGCTCAGACCGTCTCCGCGACGCTGTCGGGGGCTGCCGCGCCGTCCTTGGGCTCCGGCTCGGCCGCGGCCGGTCCCGCTCCCCTCAGGGGGACCTCCTTGACGAACACCGCCGCCAGGAGCGCGGCCACCGCCACCACGGAGCCCAGCAGGAACGCCGAATGCGTGCCGGCGGACACCGCGTGCTGGTAGGCCTCGCGGGCCTGGGCCGGCAGCTTGGCGAGGCTCGCCGCGTCGAGCTGCGCGGACTTCTCGGTGATCCCGCGGCCCAGCGCGCCGGCCCGCGCGGCCATCTCGTGCTGGACGCGGTTGTTGAACAGGGCGCCCATGATCGCTACACCGAAGGAGGAGCCGAGCGTACGGAAGAGGGTGGTCGACGAGGAGGCCACGCCCATGTCCTTCAGCTCCACGCTGTTCTGCGCGACCAGCATGGTGATCTGCATCAGGCAGCCCATGCCCGCGCCCAAGACGGCCATGTAGAGGCCGGAGGTGAGACGGGTGGTGCCGGTGTCCATGAGGGACAGCAGGTACAGCCCGGCGATCATCAGCACGCTGCCGACGACCGGGAAGACCTTGTACCGGCCGCTGCTGGTGGTGACCCGGCCCGCGATCAGCGACACGACCATCATCGCGGCCAGCATCGGCAGGAGCAGCAGACCGGAGTTGGTCGCGGAGGCGCCCTGCACCGACTGCTGGTAGAGCGGCAGGAAGAGCACCGCGCCGAACATCACGAAGCCGGTGATGAAGCCGATCAGCGACATCAGGCTGAAGTTGAGGCTGCGGAAGATGTGCAGCGGCAGGATCGGCTCGGCGGCCCTGGTCTGCCAGAGCACGAACCCGACGAGCGCGACGACACCGATGGCGATCAGTTCCATGATCCGGGCGGAGGTCCAGGCGTACTCCGAACCGCCCCAGGTGGTGACGAGCACGATGGAGCTGATGCCGACCGTCAGCAGCACGGCGCCCAGGTAGTCGATCCGCGCCTGGGAGCGCTTCTTCGGCAGGTGCAGTACGGCGCTGATCGCGACGAGCGCCACCGCGCCGAGGGGGAGGTTGATGTAGAAGGACCAGCGCCAGCCCCAGTTGTCGGTGATCGTGCCGCCGACCAGGGGGCCGCCGATCATCGCGAGCGCCATGACGCCGGCGATCATGCCCTGGTACTTGCCGCGCTCCCGCGGCGGTATCAGGTCGCCGATGATCGCCATCACGCCGACCATCAGACCGCCCGCGCCGAGACCCTGAATGGCACGGAAGCCGATCAGCTCACCCATGTTCTGGGCCATGCCGCTCAGCGCGGAGCCGATCAGGAAGATGACGATCGAGGTCATGAAGGCGCCCTTGCGCCCGTACATGTCGCCGAGCTTGCCCCACAGCGGGGTGGCGGCGGCGGTCGCCAGGGTGTAGGCGGTGACCACCCAGGACAGGTGCTGAAGGCCGCCGAGTTCACCGACGATCGTCGGCATCGCGGTACCCACGATCATGTTGTCGAGCATCGCGAGCATCATCGCGATCATCAGGGCGAGCAGGACGACCCGCACGCTCCTGGGCTGCTTGCCGGCCTGGACCGTCTGCGGCCCGTCCTTCGCGTTGTCAGCCATCCGTCCTACTCCCCCAGCCGATGGGTACTTACTTGCCGCCCGGCAAGTTGACTACACTCTGGAAAGTAGACCCTTAACTAGCCGGTCGTCAAGTAAGTTTTGCCGACTGGTCGGCAGGCAAGGTGTCCAGGGAGCACGGAGGAGTACGAGGATGGACGTCACGATGGACGGCACCAGGCAACAGCAGCGCCGCGGGAACACCCGCCAGCGCATCCAGGACGTGGCGCTCGAACTCTTCGCCGAGCAGGGCTACGAGAAGACCTCGCTGCGCGAGATCGCCGAGCGCCTCGACGTCACCAAGGCCGCTCTGTACTACCACTTCAAGACGAAGGAAGAAATCCTCGTCAGCCTGTTCGAAAGCCTCACCCGGCCGATGGAGGACCTGATCGAGTGGGGCCGGCATCAGCCCCACACGCTGGAGACCAAGCAGGAGATCGTCCGCCGCTACGACCAGGCGCTCGCCGACGCGGCGCCGCTGTTCCGCTTCATGCAGGAGAACCAGGCGACCGTACGGGATCTGCGCATCGGGGACACCTTCAAGGACCGGATGCGCGGCCTGCGGGACATCATCATCGACCCGGGCGCGAGCCTGGCCGACCAGGTCCGCTGCGTCAGCGCCATCTTCACGCTGCACGCCGGGATGTTCGTCATGCAGGACATCGAAGGCGACCCCGAGGAGCGGCGCAAGGCCGTCCTGGAGGTCGCCATCGACCTGGTGACCCAGGCTCACCGGGGCACGCGGGAGGCCTGACACGACCGCCGCCCCGCTGTTGGTCGGCGGGGCGGCGGTGCGGTGCGGTGGACGGCCGGTCAGACCGACACGCCCTGCGAACGCAGGAAGGCGAGCGGGTTGAGCGACGAGCCGTAGTTCGGCGTGTTGCGGATCTCGAAATGCAGGTGCGGGCCGGTGGAGTTGCCGGTGTTGCCGGACAGGGCTATGTGCTGACCGGTGGTCACGACCTGGCCGACCCTGACGTCGACGCGGGAGAGGTGGGCGTACTGGGAGTACTTGCCGTTGGCGTGCTTGATGACGACGGCGTTGCCGTAGGCGGAGCCGTCGCCGGCGCCGGAGGCACCTGCCTTGACGACGGTGCCGCCGTTGGCGGCGACGACCTTGGTGCCGGTCGGCACGGCGAAGTCCTGGCCGCTGTGCTTGTGCGCCCAGTGACCGCCGGCCTGGTTGTAACCGGCGCTGAGCTTGAACTGCTTCACCGGCGCGGTCCAGGCGACGGCCGACTGCGCGACGGCGGGCGCCGTGTTGTCGGCGGCGGACGCTGCTCCCGCCCCCAGGGCGACGGAGACCCCCAGACCGGCGGCCAGAACGGCGGCGCGGGTACGGAGCTTGGTCGTACGGGCGGAGCGGGACGTGGCGCGCTGGAACATCAATACCTCTGGAACTCGGGGAAATGAGAACCACCCGGACGCTTGTGCCTTCGCCGGGCGGGCCATCCCTTGGTAACCCCGCCGGTCACCGACGTTCAAACACCCCCACTACGACGGAAAGTAGTATGAGACGACTGTGTCGTACATCTCTTGACGTCTTCCGCATTCGGAACAAATGCCGCGTACAGCCGCCTATGCGCAGCATTCCACCGCCCCGAATGTCTGCTTTTCGCCTGCTTTTCGCCCGCTGTTCCCACTAATTGTCGTAGTACCTCCCCGAGGGCCTGTGCGCCTTGTCACCGGGAAGCGGGGGTGGGCGCCCTTCCCCTGTGACGGAGGCCATGTGGCCCCCGTCACAGGGGGACACCCGGGCACACGGGCACGCGAGAGGGGCCGGTGCCCGAAGGCACCGGCCCCTCTCGGTTGCCGCTGAGGCTTACGCCTCCTTGCTCAGGTTCGGTCCGGGTCCACCGGCCGCCTGCTCGATCGGCGGGACGTCCGGCAGCGCGGACTTCTCCTCACCGCGGAAGGTGAAGGTCTGGGACTCGCCCTCGCCCTCGGTGTCCACGACCACGATGTGACCGGGGCGCAGCTCGCCGAAGAGGATCTTCTCCGAGAGCGTGTCCTCGACCTCGCGCTGGATGGTCCGGCGCAGCGGCCGGGCGCCCAGAACGGGGTCGTAGCCCTTCCTGGACAGCAGCTCCTTGGCGGACTGGGAGAGCTCGATGCCCATGTCCCGGTCCTTCAGGCGCTCGTCCACCTTGCCGATCATCAGGTCGACGATCCGCAGGATGTCCTCCGGCGTCAGCTGCGGGAAGACCACCACGTCGTCGACGCGGTTGAGGAACTCGGGCCGGAAGTGCTGCTTGAGCTCGTCCGACACCTTGTTCTTCATGCGCTCGTAGTTGGTCTTCGTGTCGCCCGAGGCGGCGAAGCCCAGGTTGAAGCCCTTGGAGATGTCCCGGGTGCCGAGGTTGGTCGTCATGATGATGACCGTGTTCTTGAAGTCCACGACCCGGCCCTGGGAGTCGGTCAGGCGACCGTCCTCCAGGATCTGCAGCAGCGAGTTGAAGATGTCCGGGTGGGCCTTCTCGACCTCGTCGAACAGGACGACCGAGAACGGCTTGCGGCGCACCTTCTCGGTGAGCTGGCCGCCCTCCTCGTAGCCCACGTAGCCGGGGGGCGAACCGAAGAGGCGGGAGACCGTGTGCTTCTCGCTGAACTCCGACATGTCGAGGGAGATCAGCGCGTCCTCGTCGCCGAAGAGGAACTCGGCGAGCGCCTTGGACAGCTCGGTCTTACCGACACCGGACGGGCCGGCGAAGATGAACGAGCCACCTGGACGCTTCGGGTCCTTCAGACCGGCGCGCGTACGGCGGATCGCCTTGGAGAGCGCCTTGACGGCGTCCACCTGGCCGATGACCCGCTTGTGGAGCTCGTCCTCCATGCGGAGCAGGCGGCTGGACTCCTCCTCGGTCAGCTTGAAGACCGGGATGCCGGTGGCCGTGGCGAGGACCTCGGCGATCAGCTCGCCGTCGACCTCGGCGACGACGTCCATGTCGCCGGCCTTCCACTCCTTCTCGCGCTTGGCCTTGGCAGCGAGGAGCTGCTTCTCCTTGTCGCGCAGGGAGGCGGCCTTCTCGAAGTCCTGCGAGTCGATCGCGGACTCCTTGTCCCGGCGGACGCCGGCGATCTTCTCGTCGAACTCGCGCAGGTCCGGCGGCGCGGTCATCCGGCGGATGCGCATCCGGGAGCCGGCCTCGTCGATCAGGTCGATCGCCTTGTCCGGCAGGAAGCGGTCCGAGATGTACCGGTCGGCCAGGGTGGCGGCCTGGACCAGCGCCTCGTCGGTGATGGAGACGCGGTGATGCGCCTCGTACCGGTCGCGCAGGCCCTTGAGGATCTCGATCGTGTGCGGCAGGGACGGCTCGGCGACCTGGATGGGCTGGAAGCGGCGCTCCAGGGCCGCGTCCTTCTCCAGGTGCTTGCGGTACTCGTCCAGGGTGGTGGCACCGATGGTCTGCAGCTCACCGCGGGCCAGCATCGGCTTGAGGATGCTCGCCGCGTCGATGGCGCCCTCGGCGGCACCCGCACCGACCAGCGTGTGCAGCTCGTCGATGAACAGGATGATGTCACCGCGGGTGCGGATCTCCTTGAGCACCTTCTTCAGGCGCTCCTCGAAGTCACCGCGGTAGCGGGATCCGGCGACCAGGGCACCGAGGTCCAGGGTGTAGAGGTGCTTGTCCTTGAGGGTCTCGGGCACCTCGCCCTTGACGATGGCCTGGGCGAGGCCCTCGACGACGGCGGTCTTGCCGACGCCGGGCTCACCGATCAGCACCGGGTTGTTCTTGGTGCGGCGGGACAGCACCTGCATGACCCGCTCGATCTCCTTCTCGCGCCCGATGACCGGGTCGAGCTTGGACTCGCGAGCGGCCTGGGTGAGGTTCCGGCCGAACTGGTCGAGGACCAGGGACGTCGAGGGGGTGCCCTCGGCAGGGCCGCCGGCGGTGGCGGTCTCCTTGCCCTGGTAACCGGAGAGCAGCTGGATGACCTGCTGCCGCACCCGGTTGAGGTCTGCGCCCAGCTTGACCAGGACCTGGGCGGCGACGCCCTCGCCCTCACGGATCAGGCCGAGCAGGATGTGCTCCGTGCCGATGTAGTTGTGGCCGAGCTGAAGGGCCTCCCGGAGCGACAGCTCCAGAACCTTCTTGGCACGGGGGGTGAAGGGGATGTGGCCGGAGGGGGCCTGCTGGCCCTGGCCGATGATCTCCTCCACCTGCTGGCGGACCGCCTCGAGCGAAATCCCGAGGCTCTCAAGGGCCTTGGCGGCGACACCCTCACCCTCGTGGATCAGGCCCAGGAGGATGTGCTCAGTGCCGATGTAGTTGTGGTTGAGCATCCGGGCTTCTTCCTGAGCCAGGACGACAACCCGCCGCGCGCGGTCGGTGAACCTCTCGAACATCGTTAATCGCTCCTCAGAGCGGTCAGGCAGTGGGGGGGAACTTCCCCTCCCTGTCCTTCCGCAGCTTAGTCCCGCAAGCGGGGACCGCTCATTCCAACTGCCGACACCGGACCGAGAACCAACGCTGCCTCCTGACCCCGAACGCCGACATCTGCTCCAACCCGATAGTGCGAGACGATGTTCCCGCAGGCCAGGCAGTTACCCCAGTCGCCAGTACGCCGATGGCGAACGTGAGACACCACTGCCCGGGTGCCGCCTGCGTGTCGCCCCCTCCCACTAGGCATGTCTTACCCGCACCGACTGACATTGCATGCCGAGTGCCCGGGTTCCCTCAGCTACGGGCGAACAACCTTGCGCCCTTTCCCGCCCCCACGGACCCCTTTTCTCCGGCACAGCTCGCAAGCGCACCGGCACCGAGCGTAACTCCGGCGCGTTTCGGGTGGTTTCCCAGACATGGTCGGCAGCCCTTCCACGGTCCCCGTTCCGGTTCCTTCTCCCCGTCGGCCGCCGGCCCCCGGCGACCGGGAGCGGGACTGGGGGCACGGGCGGCACTGGTACGAGAACGAACTGGGCTGGGCCACGGTGCCCGGAGTGCCGCTACGACTTGTCGTGGGCCGCCGTTTCGACGTGCTGGACGTGCCCGCCGAGGCCGGACGTGCGGCGCTGCGCCATCTGGGGCCCGGCTCTCCGGTGGCCGCGCGGGGGGACCGGATGGGGCTGCTGGTGGCCGCGGGAAGCGCGGAGGAGCTGCCGGGGCTGCTGGAGTGGCTGGAGTGGGGCCCGCCGGCGCTCGACCTGGACGTGGTGGCGCTGGGCGCGGGCTCGCTGATGGACGCGCCGCCGCCTCCGGGCGACGGTCCGGTCAGCCCCGGCCGCTCAGGTACGCGCTCGGCTTCGCAGGGGGCCGCCGTGTGGCTGCGGCCCCCCGGGCCCGGGTGCGAGGTCGAGGCCTCGCTGCCGACGCTGTCGGCCATGGGGGGCCGTCGGGGCGCCCCCGATCTCGTACGCCTCGTGGACACGGTGGCGACACACGTCCACCGGATCCGGCTGCGGCGCGCGTGCGCCCAGCCGTTCCCGTTCGGCGAGGGGCAGACATCGGCCCCTGATCAGCCGTTGGCCTTCTCGTAGGCCTCGCGAATGGTCGCGGGGACCCGGCCGCGGTCGTTGACCTCGTAGCCGTTCTCCTTGGCCCAGGCGCGGATCTGCGCGGTGTCCTGGCTGCCGCCGGAAGCGGCACGCGCCTTTCCGCGTCCGCCCGAAGCGCGGCCCCCGGTACGCCGGCCGCTCTTGAGGTACGGCTCGAGAAGACCACGGAGCTTGTCCGCATTGGCAGTGGTGAGATCGATCTCGTAGGTCTTGCCGTCCAACGCGAACGTCACGGTCTCGTCCGCCTCGCCGCCGTCGAGGTCGTCGACAAGAAGGACCTGAACCTTCTGTGCCACCGGATTTCCTTTCATCGATAACGTGAGGACCGGGGATGGTCGGCGTCCGCCCGATTCGCCGTCCCCTGTTATATGCAGTACAGCAGTACGTCGGAAAGCAAACCGCTTTTGCGGGAAAAACACAAACCCCTGGGAGAGACCAGGCACTCACCCCGTCCGAAAACATGCGCGTTTCGGACATAGGGAACACGGGCATGCCGGACCGCGGGAATGTCGATCACAGATGCAGAAGCATCCGGCTGTTGCCCAGGGTGTTCGGTTTCACTCGTTCGAGACCCAGGAACTCCGCGACGCCCTCGTCATAGGAACGCAGCAGCTCCGCGTAGACATCGGCATCGACGGGCGTCTCGCCGATCTCCACGAAGCCGTGCCGGGTGAAGAAGTCCACTTCGAAGGTCAGACAGAATACGCGGCGAACGCCGAGCAGACGTGCCGTCTCCAGCAACTTCTCCAGCAGCCGATGCCCCACGCCGGCGCCCTTCAGACCTGGCTTCACCGCGAGAGTGCGCACTTCCGCCAGGTCTTCCCACATCACGTGCAGTGCGCCGCAGCCGACGACCTCGGCGTTGTCGTCCCGTTCGGCGACCCAGAACTCCTGGATGTCCTCGTAAAGCGTCACCGTCGCTTTGTCGAGCAGGATGCGCCCGCGAACGTAGGCGTCCAGCAGTCGGCGCACTGCGGGGACATCGCCGGTCCGGGCCCGTCGGACGGTGATGGATTCTGCGGTCTCTTCGGGGCGTTCTACGGACATGGGCGGACGCTATCGCCCGTGGTCGTCCCGCGCCGAACCGGGGTTCTCGTCACGGGTATCCGGGGCTTCGCCGGTATCCGGAGCTCGGGTGGTATCCGGGACTTCACCGGTGACTTCGGATGGGCCGGTTCCCCCGATGGCGCCTTCGGCGGTGCCTTCTACGATGCGTACGGCGTCCCGCAGGGCCTGCCGCTGTTCGTCGCTCATCATCCCGAAGAAGGCGACGAGAGCGGCGGCGGCGTTGTCGCTCTGGGACCAGGCGTCGTTCATCAGTGCGGCGGCGTAGGCGGCACGGGTGGAGACGGCCTCATATCGATAGGCCCGGCCCTCGGCTTCGCGGCGCACCCAGCCCTTGTGATGGAGATTGTCCAAAACGGTCATCACCGTGGTGTACGCGATCGACCTCTCCCGCTGAAGGTCTTCCAGGACTTCTCGAACGGTCACCGGGCGGTTCCACTTCCACACCCGCGTCATGACCGCGTCTTCGAGATCTCCCAGAGGTCGAGGCACAACTCAGCACCCTAGTAGGAGATCCCGGCAATGGCGTGCTGAACTACACCATCGGCGTCAAACGCGAACAAAAAGGGCGTACGACCCCGTGGTGAAGTTCTCCCACACGGGGTCGTACGTCGTTTCAGGCGTCGGTGGGCGCACCGGCCGCGGTGGCCTGGGAGCCGCTCCGGGCGCGCGCGAGGGCGGCGTCCACGGCCGCGTCCTCCTTGGCCTTGGCGGCCCCGCCCTGGGTCTTCACGATCACCCTGACCAGAGCGATGAACAACGCGGCCATGACGACCGGGGGAACGAGTGCGGAGACGTAGTCCATGGGATCCAGAGTAGCCACGGCGGCGGGACAAACAGGGGCGGGGTGGCCCGGAGCGTCACACCATCGCGAGCCGCTGCTGCGGCTTCCGCCGCGGGAAGACCTCGCCCGGCGTGGGCACGGGCCGCCGCACCGGCTTCGGCGCGGGCGCCGTCCCCGGCTGCGCGGGCGCGGGCCGCTCCCCCGGCTTCGCGGCGGGCTTCTGGGCGGGCTTCTCGTCCCCGCCCTCCTCCTGCTGCGCCCCCTGTCCGCCCGCGACGGCCTGGAACGCGCCGCGGCAGGCCGGAACGACCGCCGGAACGCCCCCGGGACGGGAGGGGCCGGCCGGGTGACCGGGACCGGCCGGGGCGGGCGCTTCGACGGGGGCCGGGCGGGCGGCCGGGACGGGGTGGACGGCGCGAGGGGGCGCCACAGGGGGTGCGAGTGTCCCGCAGTGGCGCAGGAGGGCCGCCGCGGTCGGGTTGCCGCTCAGGGCGGCCAGCGCGGCCAGGTCGTCGGCTGTGGGGCGGTGACCCGCGCCCAGGCACTCGGCGAGGAGCGCCAGGTAGCCGGTGACCGTGCCGGGGAGGGCGGCGCGGTAGCGGGCGAGGTCGGCCACCAGGAACGCGCGCAGCCGGACACCCTCGTGCATGGCCTCGTCGAGTGACTCGGCGAGCCGGCGACAGTCCCGCACGTCTTCGGCGCTGGCGGGACGGGGCTGAAGGGCGAGGGCGAGGGCGCGGCGGAGCACGAGCAGCTCCTCCGCGCCGAACGCCATGCCGCCGCGGGTTCCGTATGGCGTAGGCATAGGCCGACGATACGCGCTAATCAGACAAATTCGACATAAGACGCGAGTGTGGCGTGTGGGGTGTCGCCCCCCGCTCAGCGGCCCGCTCTCACAGGCGCGACACGTTCCGCTCGTAGACCAGCCGCAGGCCGATGAGGGTCAGCCACGGCTCGTGCTCGTCGATCAGGGAGGACTCGCCGAGCACCATCGGCGCCAGCCCGCCCGTCGCGATCACCGTCACGTCGTCCGGATCGTCGGCCAGCTCGCGGGCCATCCGGCTGACCACGCCGTCGACCTGTCCGGCGAACCCGTAGATGATGCCCGCCTGCATCGCCTCGACCGTGTTCTTGCCGATCACGCTGCGCGGCCGGGCCACCTCGATCTTCCGCAGCTGCGCCGCCCTGACGCCCAGCGCCTCGACGGAGATCTCGATACCGGGCGCGATGACCCCGCCGACGTACTCCCCGCGGGCGCTGATCGCGTCGAACGTCGTCGCCGTGCCGAAGTCGACGACGATCGCCGGCCCCCCGTACAGCTCGTTCGCCGCCACCGCGTTGATGATGCGGTCGGCGCCGACCTCCTTGGGGTTGTCGAAGAGGATCGGCACGCCCGTCTTGACGCCGGGTTCGACGAGCACGGCGGGTACGTCGCCGTAGTGGCGCCGCGTCACCTCGCGCAGCTCCTGGAGCACCGACGGCACGGTCGCGCAGATCGCGATGCCGTCGATGCCCTCGCCCAGTTCGTCGCCGAGCAGCGGGTGCATGCCCATCAGTCCCCGGAGCAGCACCGCCAGCTCGTCGGCCGTGCGGCGCGCGTCGGTGGAGATGCGCCAGTGCTCGACGATGTCCTCCCCGTCGAACAGGCCCAGCACGGTGTGCGTGTTGCCGACGTCGATCGTCAGGAGCATGGCCGTCACTCCGCCTCGCGCAGGTCCAGGCCGATGTCCAGGATCGGCGAGGAGTGGGTCAGGGCCCCGACGGCCAGGAAGTCGACGCCCGTGCCGGCGTACGCCCCGGCGTTGTCCAGGGTCAGCCGGCCGGACGCCTCCAGCAGGGCCCGGCCGCCGACGATGGCCACGGCCTCCTCGCACTCGCCGGGCGTGAAGTTGTCGAGCAGGATCAGATCGGCGCCGGCGTCGACGACCTCGCGCAGCTGGTGCAGGGTGTCGACCTCGACCTCGATCGGCACGTCCGGGAAGGCCTCCCGTACGGCCTTGAAGGCCTGCCCCACGCCGCCGGCCGCGACCACGTGGTTGTCCTTGACGAGGGCCGCGTCCGACAGCGACATGCGGTGGTTCACGCCGCCGCCGCACCGGACGGCGAACTTCTCCAGCGACCTGAGGCCCGGCGTGGTCTTGCGGGTGTCGCGCACGCGCGCGTTGGTGCCCTCCAGGGCGTCCGCCCAGGCGCGCGTGGCGGTCGCGATGCCGGAGAGACGGCAGAGCAGGTTGAGCGCGCTGCGCTCGCCGGTCAGCAGGTCACGCGTGCGTGTGGTGACCGACAGCAGCTTCTGCCCGGCCTCGACGCGGTCGCCGTCCTCGACGTGCCGCTCGACCTCGAACTCGTCCGTGCAGACCACCGAGAGCACCGCCTCGGCGACCCTGAGGCCGGCCACCACGCCCGCCTCACGCGCGGTGAAGTCGCCGGTGGCCGCGGCGTCCTCGGGGATGGTCGCGACCGTCGTCACGTCCACGCCGCCGTCCAGGTCCTCCTGGATGGCGACATTGGCGATGTCCTCGACCTCGACCGGGTCGAGTCCGGCGTCGGCCAGGAGCTGGGCGAGCGCGGGGTCGAGCCCGCACTCCAGGTACTCCTCGTCGGTGTCCGCGCCGCAGGCACAGCCGTCGCCGCAGCCGCCGTTCGAGGCGAGGGGAAGGTCTTCGCTGCTCACTTGTGTCACTGCTCCAGAGGACGCGGGGCCGGGGCCCCGGGGCGGGTCGGGGGGAACTCTGCGGTGTCCGTGGTGTGCACGGCGGGGGTGCTGTCCGGGTTCAGCCGTACGACGATGTGGCGGCGCCAGTGGGTGTCGTCCCGCTCGGCGTGGTCCTCGCGCCAGTGGCAGCCGCGGGTCTCCTCGCGCAGGCGGGCGGCGGCGACCAGGACACCGGCCACGCACAGGAGGTTCGTGGCCTCCCAGGTGTCGACGCCCGGCTCCGCCGTCTTGCCGTTCTCGTCCAGGTCCGCGCGGGCCTCGGCGTGCAGCCGCTCCAGTTGCTCGGCGGCCCGGGCCAGCGACGCGGCGGAGCGCAGCACGCCCGCGCCCTCGGTCATGATCCGCTGGATCGCGAACCGGGTCTCGGGGGCGAGCAGGGGCTGGGCGGGCGTCTCCGGGTGCGGGACGGGTTCCGGCACGCGCGCGTGCAGTCCGCCGGCCGCGTGCTCCCGGGCGATGTCGGCGGCGATGCGCTCGGCGTAGACCAGGCCCTCCAGGAGGGAGTTGGAGGCGAGGCGGTTGGCGCCGTGCACGCCGGTGCAGGCCACCTCTCCGCACGCGTACAGGCCCGGCACGGTCGTCCGGCCGTGCGAGTCGGTGCGCACGCCTCCGGAGGCGTAGTGGGCCGCCGGCGCGACCGGGACGGGCTCGGTGACCGGATCGATGCCGTGGGCCCGGCAGGCGGCCAGGATCGTCGGGAAGCGGCGCTCCCACATGTCGGCGCCGAAGTGCCGGGCGTCGAGGAACATGTGCTCGGTGCCCTGCTCCAGCATCCGCCGCGTGATGCCCTTGGCGACGATGTCCCGGGGCGCGAGTTCGGCCAGTTCGTGCTGTCCGGTCATGAAGCGCACGCCGTCGCCGTCGACCAGGTGGGCGCCCTCGCCGCGCACCGCCTCGGAGACCAGGGGCTGCTGGCCCTCGGCGTCCGCGCCGAGGAAGAGCACCGTCGGGTGGAACTGCACGAACTCCAGGTCGGAGACCTCGGCGCCCGCGCGCAGGGCGAGCGCCACGCCGTCGCCCGTGGAGACGGACGGGTTGGTGGTCGCGGAGAAGACCTGGCCCATGCCGCCGGTCGCGAGGACCACCGCGGGCGCGTGCACGGCGCCCACGCCGTCGTGCTGGCCCTCGCCCATGACGTGCAGGCTCACGCCCGCGGTGCGGCCCTCGGCGTCGAGGAGCAGGTCAAGGACGAGCGCGTTCTCGACGGTGTGCACGCCACGCGCGTGTACCGCCTCGACGAGGGCGCGGGAGATCTCAGCGCCGGTCGCGTCGCCGCCCGCGTGCGCGATCCGGCGGCGGTGGTGGCCGCCCTCACGGGTGAGCTCGATGCCGCCCTCGTGGTCGGTGTCGAAGTGCGCGCCCGTGGAGATCAGCCGCCGTACGGCGTCGGGGCCCTCGGTGACGAGGATCCGTACGGCCTCCTCGTCGCACAGGCCGGCGCCGGCCACCAGGGTGTCGTCCAGGTGCTGGCCGGGGGTGTCGCCCTCGCCGAGGGCCGCGGCGACGCCGCCCTGGGCCCAGCGGGTGGAGCCGTCGTCGAGGCGGGCCTTGGTGACGACGACGGTCGTCAGTCCGGCCGCCTCGCAGCGCAGGGCGGCGGTGAGACCGGCGACGCCGGAGCCGATCACCACGACGTCCGCCGCGATGGACCATCCGGGCGCGGGCGCGTGCAGTCGTATGCCTGTGCTGGTCACGAGGCGGCTCCCAGGGTTCCGAAGGTGAGCGGGAGGTTGTCGATCAGCCGGGTCGCCCCGACCCGCGCGGCGACGGCCAGGACGGCCTCGCCGGTGAAGTCGTCCCCGACCTCGGTGAAGTCGGCCGGGTCCACCAGGGCCAGGTAGTCGAGTTCCAGCGGCGGGTCGAAGCGCGCGGCCTCGTCCAGGACCAGCTGGGCGGCCGCGCGGACGGCCGCGGCGGCGCCCGGGGTGGCCTTGGCGACGGCCGCCGCGTCGGCCGCCGCGCGGGACTCCCCGAGGGCGCTCAGGGCCTCGGCACGCGCACGCGTGGAGGGCACTTCACGGGCCCGGGCGCACAGCGCCTCCTGGGCGGCGTGCCGGTCGCGGCCCGCGAACAGGGCCTGGGAGAGGGCCAGCGCGGTGTGCCGCTCCTGCGGGGAGAGGTAGCGGTTGCGGCTGGACAGGGCCAGTCCGTCGTCCTCGCGCACGGTCGGTACGGCGACGATCTCCACACCCATGTTGAGATCGCGGACCATGCGGCGGATCAGGGCGAGCTGCTGGGCGTCCTTCTGCCCGTACAGGGCCAGGTCGGGACGGGTGAGGTGCAGCAGCTTGGCGACGACGGTGAGCATGCCGTCGAAGTGCCCGGGCCGGAAGGCACCCTCCAGGCGCTCGCCCATGGGGCCCGCGGTGATCCTGACCTGCGGTTCGCCGTCGGGGTAGACCTCTTCGGCGGACGGCGCGAACACGGCGTCGGCGCCCGCCTGCTCGGCCACCTTGAGGTCGGCCTCCAGGGTGCGCGGGTAGCGGTCCAGGTCCTCGCCCGCGCCGAACTGGAGCGGGTTGACGAAGACGGTGACGATCACCAAGCCCTCGTCGCCGACGTGCTCCCGGGCCGCGCGGATGAGGGTGGCGTGGCCCTCGTGCAGGGCGCCCATCGTCATCACGACGGCGGTGCGGCCCCGGCCGGCGCGCTGGTCGCGCACGCAGGTCAGGTCGCTCACCGTGGGGGCGAGTTCGAGCATGCGACGGCTCATCGGTCTTCCCCACTCTCGGGGTTCTCGGGCAGGTTCGGGCCGCCGGCGAGTACCTCCAGCAGGTCCTCGGCCAGTTCGGGCTTGAGCAGGCCGTGGGCGAGCGCGCGGTCGGCGGTGGCGCGGGCCATCGCCAGGTAGCCGGCGACGGTCTGCGGGGCGTGTCGGCGCAGTTCGGCGACGTGGGCCGCGACCGTGCCGGCGTCGCCGCGCGCGACGGGACCGGTCAGGGCCGCGTCGCCGGACCGCAGGGCGTTGTCCAGGGCGGCGCCGAGCAGCGGGCCGAGCATCCGGTCGGGGGCCCCGACGCCCGCCTCGCGCAGCAGCTCCATGGACTGGGCGACCAGCGTGACCAGGTGGTTGGCGCCGAGGGCGAGGGCCGCGTGGTACAGCGGGCGGGTCTCCTCGGCGATCCACTCCGGCTCGCCGCCCATCTCGATGACCAGGGCCTCGGCGGCGAGCCGCAGCTCATCGGGGGCGGTGACGCCGAAGGAGCAGCCGGCCAGCCGCTGCACGTCCACGGGGGTGCCGGTGAACGTCATCGCCGGGTGCAGGGCCAGTGGCAGCGCGCCCGCGCGCAGGGCGGGGTCCAGCACCTTCGCGCCGTACCGCCCGGAGGTGTGCACGAGCAGCTGCCCGGGCCGTACGGCGCCGGTCTCGGCGAGGCCCGCGACCAGTCCGGGCAGGGTGTCGTCGGGGACGGTCAGCAGTACCAGGTCGGACCGTTCGAGCACGTCGGCGGGCGGCAGCACGGGCACGTCGGGGAGCATCAGCCCGGCCCGCCGCCTGGAGGTGTCGGAGACCGCGGAGACGGCCACCGGGCGGTGCCCGGCGAGCTGGAGGGACGCGGCGAGCGCGGGACCCACCCGACCGGCGCCGACGACGCCGACGGCGAGCCGCGCGGGGCGGTCCCTGGGGTCTGGTTGCTGGCTACTACTCACGCGATGGTGACCTTCCCGTTCCAGTCCGCTCGGGGTACCGGACGATTTCTCGTCATGTTAACGCGATCGGTTCCGGCGGCGGTCCGGTCGCCCACAGGCTGTGGGCGGCGGAGCGGGAAATGCGGGTGCCCGTCGTGCCCCGGACGCGCGATGATCCGGGGCATGAGTGATACGGCGGAGCAGGACGCACGGGACGCACGGCTCGACGAGCGGGCGGCGGCCGGCGAGCAGGCGGGGGACGGGGAGCGGGCCTCGGAAGGGGAGCGGCTCAAGCAGCTCCGCAAGCGGCGCGTGGCCGCGTGCCGGAGCGCGGAGCGCGTGCTGGGGCGCCCGACGCACCTGGGGACTCTCCGGGAGCGGCTGGCGCTGCTGGACGAGGTCCGGGAGGTGTACGACCTCGACGAGGCGTCGGACATGTACGGCGACGGGGTCGTGGAGGCCCTGGAGGAGAAGGTCGCCGGCCTGCTCGGCAAGGAGGCCGCGGCCTTCTTCCCCACCGGCACGATGGCCCAGCAGGTGGCCCTGCGCTGCTGGGCGGGCCGCACCGGCGACCCGGCCGTCGCTCTGCACGCGATGGCCCATCCCGAGGTGCACGAGCGGCACGCCTTCAGCCAGGTCGCCGGGCTGCGGCCGGTGCGGGTGACGAGCGAGCCGCGCCAGCCGACCGCCGAGGAGGTGCGCGACCTCGACGAGCCCTTCGGGACGCTGATGCTCGAACTGCCCCTCCGGGACGCCGGTTTCCTGCTGCCCACGTGGGAGGAGCTCCTCGAACTCGTGGACGCGGCACGCGCGCGGGACGCGGTGGTGCACTTCGACGGCGCGCGCCTGTGGGAGACCACCGTGCACTTCGGCCGGCCGCTGGAGGAGATCGCGGACCTGGCCGACAGCGTGTACGTGTCGTTCTACAAGTCCCTCGCCGGTTACGGCGGCGCCGCGCTCGCCGGGCCGAAGGAGCTGGTGGAGGAGGCCAAGACCTGGCGGCACCGGTACGGCGGCAACGTCTTCCAGCAGTTCCCGACGGCGCTGTCGGCACTGGCGGGGCTGGAGCGGGAGCTGCCCCGGCTGCCCGAGTACGTGCGGCACGCGCGCGTGGTGGCCGCCGCGCTGCGCGAGGGGTTCGCCGCGGCCGGGCTGCCCTGGAGCCACGTCCACCCGGCTGAACCGCACACCCACGAGTTCCAGGTCTGGCTGCCGTACGACGCCGAGACGGTCGCCGGGGCCGCGATCCGGACCGCCGAGGAGACGGGCACGATGCTCTTCACCGGCGGCTGGGACGCCCCGGTCCCGCGCCTGGCCCGCACCGAGGTCTGTGTCCGGGCCGAGGGCCTGACCTGGACCGCGGACGACGTACGAGCAGCGGTGGCGGACTTCGCCGCCCGCCTGCCCAAGGAGACCGACGGCTAGCCCGCCGCGGGCGGCCGGCGGTGGGCTGTCAGTGGGGCCGGGCACCATGGGGGTATGAGTGTGCGGATCGACATCGCCGGGCTGCGGCCGGAGAGGGTGGCCGTCGTGGCCGCGCCGCTGGCCGAGCTCGGCATGGCGCTGCACGCGCTGTCCGAGCCGGGGCACCACCCCGGTCTTCAGGGCTGGGTGACCGGTGTCACCGCCCGGCTCGACTCGCACCTGGCCGACCGGATGTGCGAGGCGGACTTCCTGTGGCGCACGACGTTCTCCGACCTCTTCCTGCCGTGCGCGGGCGTGCCCGGCGGCTCCACGCTCCCGGGCGCGACCCTCGCCGACGACCTGGACGTCCTCGACAGGCTGTCCGACGAGCAGTTCGTGGACGCCGCCCTGGAGTTCACCTGCGCCCTGCCGTACAGCCTGCCGGGCCCCGGTGCGCTCGCCGACGCCGGGCTGCGCCGCCGTGCCGTGGAGCTGGCCGCCGCGCGCGGGCCGCAGCAGGTGCGCTTCACCGAGCGGCTACTGGCCGACCCGCCCCGCATCAGGACCTGGCTGCGGCAGTTCCTCGAGGACTGCGACGAGGCGTTCTTCGCCCGGACCTGGTCCCGGCTGCGCCACCAGCTCGCGGCCGACACCCGGCACAAGACCGAGCTGCTGCGCCGCAAGGGCCTGGCCGAGGCCCTGTCGGCGGTGTCCCCGGCGGTGGCGCTCGACGAGGCGTCCGCGCGGATCATCGTCGACAAGCTGGGCGATGGCCGCACGGCCACGGCGGAGGGCGGCCTGCTGCTCGTGCCGACGAGCCTCGGCCGGCCCCACCTGATGGTGCTGCACCGGTACGGCTGGCAGCCGGTGCTGCACTATCCGGTCGGCTCCCCGGAGCTCGCCGCCCCGCCCTCGGTGGAGCAGCTCACCCTGCGGATGACCGCCCTGTCCCACCCGGTGCGGATGCGGCTGTGCCGCAGTCTGGCCCGCAGCGCGTGCACCACCAGCGAGCTGGCCCAGGTGCACGGCATGACCGCGCCGGAGATATCCCGGCACCTGGGCGTGCTGAAGAAGGCGGGCCTGGTCACCACCCGGCGCCGCGGGCGGTACGTGCTGCACCAGCTGGACGTCACCACGGTCGCCCGGCTGGGCAGCGACTTCCTCGAGGGAGTACTCCGCTAGTGCCCTAGGCCCCCGGGCCGGAGCCGGAGTCGGGCATGTGCCCCGGTCCTTCGAACCGGATGTGCCGGACGCCGACCTTGGCCTGCCGCAGCCGTGTCCGCAGCGGGCCCTCGGTGTTGGGCCGCAGCGTCAGGCCGGCCAGGACGGCGATCCGGTCCGCGGTCTTCGGCACGGTCGAGTGGTCGGTCCACAGATGCTCGGCGAACTCCGGCTCGCGCAGCCGCTCCAGGCAGTCGTCGAGCTGCCGCACGGCCCAGGTCTCCCGGCCGACGGCGGTCTTGCCTGCGACGTACCCGACGAGGTGCCCGAACCCGCGCTCCCGCAGCCGTCTCAGAACGGTCTCGCGTTCCGCGAGGAGCGCGAAGTGCCGTACGTCATGGCCCAGTTCGCGCAGCCGCCCGACGGTCTCGGCGAACTGGCCGGCGTCGGTGACGGTCATGGGCGCGATCACCACGCCCTCGTGCCGGGTGAGCGCCAGGTCGAGGACCTCCACCACCCCCTGCCGCCAGGACGCCAAGTCCCTGAAGTCGCCGCGCAGTCCGGGCGGCAGCATGCGGCGCAGGCCGAACCCGGCATGCTCGGGATCGCAGACGACGCTGCCGGGCAGACGGCGCTGGATCTCGTGTGCGGTCTGTGTTTTTCCGCCCCCGAAGGGGCCGTTGATCCACAGGAGCATGCGCAGACCCTACCGATGGCCGCGTACGCCGGTCAGCCGTGTCCGCCGGCCCGGACGAGTCCCGTCTCGTAGGCGAGGACGACCACCTGCACCCGGTCCCGCAGGCCCAGCTTGGTCAGGATGCGGCCCACATGGGTCTTCACCGTCGCCTCGGACAGCACCAGCCGGGCGGCGATCTCGCCGTTCGACAGGCCCTGCGCGACCAGGACCATGACCTCGCGCTCGCGCTCGGTGAGCCGCTGGAGCTCCTTGTGCTGGGGCTTCTTGCCGGCCGTGGGCAGCATCGGGGCGAACCGGTCGAGCAGCCGCCGGGTGGTGGAGGGCGCGACGACGGCGTCCCCGCTGTGCACGGAGCGGATCGCGGCGAGCAGGTCGCCGGGCGGCACGTCCTTGAGCATGAACCCGGAGGCGCCCGCCTTCAGCCCGGAGAAGGCGTACTCGTCGAGGTCGAAGGTGGTCAGGATGAGCACCTTCGGCGGGTCCGGCTCGGAGCAGATGCGGCGGGTGGCCTCCACACCGTCCAGCTTCGGCATGCGCACGTCCATCAGCACCACGTCGACGGCGGTGGAGCGCAGCACCTGGAGGGCCTCGACGCCGTCGCCCGCCTCCGCGACGACCTCCATGTCCGGCTGTGCGGCGAGCACCATCCGGAATCCGGTGCGCAGCAGCACCTGGTCGTCGACGAGCATCACGCGGATCGTCATCGGGTGGGTCCTCTTCCGTTCGTCATCGTTGGGTCGGCTCCGTTCGTCTTCGGTGTTCGCGCGGGTGCGGTGTGCGCCGGTGTCAGTGCACCGGTTTGAGCGGCAGCAGGGCGCTGATGCGGAAGCCGCCGCCGGGGCGCGGACCCGCGTCCAGGGTGCCGCCCACCATGCCGATGCGTTCGCGCATGCCGATCAGGCCGTGCCCACGCCCGTCGGCGCCGCCTTCCTCGTACAGCTCGTGCGGCGCGCCCTTGCCGTCGTCCTCGACGAGCAGTCCGAGCCCGTCGTCGAAGTAGACCAGGCGCACGCTCGCGCCCGCGTTCGGCCCGCCGTGCTTGCGGGTGTTGGTGAGGGCCTCCTGCACGATGCGGTACGCGGTGAGCTCGACCCCGCTGGGCAGCGGGCGCGGGGTGCCCTCGATCCTGAAGTCGACGGGCAGCCCGGAACCCCGGCACTGCTCGACGAGGTCCTCGATCTGGCCGACGTCGGGCTGCGGCACGTACTCGCCGCCCTCCTGGTGCTCCCCGGTGCGCAGCACGCCCAGCAGGCGGCGCATCTCGGCGAGGGCCTGGCGGCCGGTGGAGGAGATCGTCTCCAGGGCCTTCCTGGCCTGGTCGGGCGCGGCGTCCAGGACGTAGGCGGCGCCGTCGGCCTGCACCACCATCACCGACACGTTGTGCGCGACCACGTCGTGCAGTTCGCGCGCTATCCGGGCGCGTTCCGCGGCGACCGCGACCTTGGACTGCGCCTCGCGTTCCTTCTCCAGACGGGCTGCGCGCTCCTCCAGCTGCGCGAAGTAGGCGCGGCGGGTGCGAGCCGAGTCCCCGAGCACCCAGGCGAGGGCGAACGGCACCGTCTGGAAGACGGTTATCGCGACATTGCCCAGGGCGCTCGCGTCGTGCTGCGGCCAGCGGATCTGCGCGAGGGCCGCCGCGCACAGCCCGCCGGCCAGGGCGAACCGGCTGGCCCACCGGGCGCCGATCGCGGCGACCGTGTAGATGATCACCAGCATGGCGAAGTCGGCGACCATCGTCTCGGCGTCCAGGACCAGCTGCGCCGCACCCGCCGCGCCCGCCAGCACCAGCATCTTCTCCGGCATCCGGCGGCGCAGTGCGACGACCACGCACAGCACGAAGGACAGGGCGAGGCCCGCGTGGACCGAACCGTGGTGGCCGGGCGCCCCGTTGAGATTCGACACGCTCACGCCGGAAAGCCCGAGGAGGATGAGGGCCCAGGAGCCGTCCACCCACATCGGGTGCCTGCGGATGAAGTCATAGAGGCGCTGCACGTAACCCAGAGTAGGGAAGCGGCACAGGTGCCGGGGTCAACCGAAGGGCCGATCCGCACGGGGCCCTCGTACTCCCCAAGGTGGAGGCAGTGATCATTTGTGCGTCTCGCCCCACCGGACGGACCCTAGTCTGTCGGGGTGACGGAAGACCCGGCGGACAGCACCGAGCGCACCACGGCGGACGCCCCCGAGCGCACCCCCGCCACGGCGCAGAGCGCGGCGGACGGCCGGGCCGAGGAGTGGCGCGGCTGGCGGGCGGCGGCCGAGGAGGCCCTGTACGGGCCGGACGGCTTCTACCGGCGGCCCGAGGGCCCGGCCGGTCACTTCCGGACGTCCGTGCACGCCTCGCCGCTGTTCGCGGCGGCCGTGGCGCGGCTGCTGTGCCGGGTCGACCGGGCACTGGGCCGCCCGGCGGCGCTCGACTTCGTCGACATGGCGGCCGGGCGGGGTGAGCTGGCGGCGGGCGTGCTCGCCGCGCTGCCCGCGGACGTGGCGGCACGCACGCGCGTGCACGCGGTCGAGATCGCCGCCAGGCCGGAGGGCCTGGACGACCGGATCGCGTGGTCGGAGCAGCCACCGCGGGGCGTCACCGGGCTGCTGTTCGCCAACGAGTGGCTGGACAACGTGCCGGTGGAGGTCGTGGAGGTGGACTCCGCGGGCGTGCCGCGGCAGGTCCTCGTACGGCGGGACGGCGCCGAACGGCTCGGGGAGCCGGTGTCGGGGGCGCGGGCGCGGTGGCTGGACCGGTGGTGGCCGCTGGCCGCCGAGCAGGGCCTGCGCGCGGAGATCGGGCTGCCCCGCGACGCCGCCTGGGCCGCCGCGGTCTCGCAGGTCGAACGGGGCCTCGCGGTCGCCGTCGACTACGCGCACACGGCCGGGGCGCGACCGCCCTTCGGGACGCTCACGGGCTTCCGGGAGGGCCGGGAGACGGCACCGGTGCCGGACGGATCGTGCGACATCACGGCGCACGTGGCCCTGGACGCGTGCGCCGCGTGCGCGCCCGAGGGCGCCCGGCTGCTGACACAGCGCGAGGCCCTGCACGCCCTGGGGGTCACCGGCGCACGCCCCCCGCTCAGCCTCGCCTCCACGCGTCCCTCGGAGTACGTGCGCGCCCTCGCGCGCGCCGGGGAGGCCGCCGAACTGACCTCGCCGGGCGGGCTCGGCGACTTCGGCTGGCTGGCGCACCCGGCCGGCCTCGCGGAGGCGGACGCGGCGGCCCTATTTGTCGATGTCCCCGACCACGAAGAACATTGACCCCAGGATGGCCACCATGTCCGCCACCAGCGTGCCCGGCAGCAGCTCGGTGAGCGCCTGGATGTTGTTGTACGACGCCGAGCGCAGCTTCAGCCGGTACGGCGTCTTCTCACCCTTGCTGACCAGGTAGTAGCCGTTGATGCCGAGCGGGTTCTCGGTCCACGCGTACGTGTGCCCCTCGGGCGCCTTGAGTACCTTGGGCAGCCGCTGGTTGATCGGACCGGGCGGCAGCTCGGCCATCCGGTCCAGACAGGCGTCGGCGAGGTCCAGCGCGTTGTGGGTCTGCTCCAGCAGGCACTCGAAGCGGGCCAGGCAGTCGCCCTCCTGCCGGGTGACCACCTTCAGGGTGTCCTGGAGGTCTCCGTACGCCAGGTACGGCTCGTCGCGGCGCAGGTCGAAGTCGACGCCCGAGCCGCGCGCGATGGGACCGCTCACGCCGTAGGCGTGCACGGCGCGCGGCGTCAGGACGCCCACGCCCCGAGTGCGCCCGCGGAAGATCTCGTTGCCGAGCACCAGGTCGTCGAAGACGTCCATGCGCGAGCGCACGGCGGCCACCGCGGCACGCGCGCGCGTGGCCCAGCCGGCCGGCAGGTCCTCCTTCAGGCCGCCGACCCGGTTGAACATGTAGTGCATCCGGCCGCCGGATACCTCCTCCATGACGTTCTGGAGGACCTCGCGCTCCCGGAACGCGTAGAAGACCGGAGTGATGCCGCCCAGCTCCAGCGGGTAGGAACCGAGGAACATCAGGTGGTTGAGCACCCGGTTCAGCTCGGCGAGCAGGGTGCGCGTCCACACCGCGCGCGTGGGCACCTCCATGCCGAGCATCCGCTCCACGGCGAGGACCACGCCCAGCTCGTTGGAGAAGGCCGACAGCCAGTCGTGGCGGTTGGCCAGCATGATGATCTGGCGGTAGTCGCGTGCCTCGAACAGCTTCTCCGCGCCGCGGTGCATGTAGCCGATCACCGGCTCCGCGCGCGTGATGCGCTCGCCGTCCAGCACCAGTTTCAGCCGCAGCACACCGTGCGTGGAGGGGTGCTGCGGCCCGATGTTCAGCACCATGTCGGTGCTCTCCGCGGCGCCGCCGATCCCGACCGTGGTCTCCGTCGTAGGAGTCATGGACACAGTCTCTCGTACGTACGCTTGCCCCATGGAAACGGGGAGCCGCGAGGACGAGCGGGCGGCGGCCGGGGACGAGCCGGTGTGGCGGGCGCTGCCGCGCGGCCTGCTGCGGATGCGGCGGCTGCTGCTGGTGGTGTGGCTGGGCCTGTTCGCCCTGGCCGCGGGGCTGCTGCCGGGCCTGCTGGCCGGCCTTGCCTGGTCGGCGTTCGCCCTGCTGCCGCTGGCGCTGATGGCGTGGGGCTGGGTGCTGCTCGGCCGCAACTGGCGCTCGTGGCGGTACGCCGAGCGCGCCGACGACCTGCTGATCAGCCGGGGCGTGCTGTGGCGCGAGGAGACCGTGGTGCCCTACGGGCGGATGCAGCTCGTCGAGGTCACCTCCGGGCCCGTGGAGCGGCACTTCGGGCTGGCCACCGTGCAGCTGCACACGGCAGCCGCAGCGACCGACGCGACCATCCCCGGCCTCGACCCGGCCGAGGCGGAACGGCTGCGCGACCGGCTCACCGAACTCGGCGAGGCACGATCGGCGGGGCTGTGACGGCGGCGGGGGGCGACGAGGCCGTACGCGGAGAGGTCATACGCGGGGAAGCCGTGCCCGGACAGGCCGGGTACGAAGAGGCCGTGAGCGACGGCGGCATATCCGAACAGGCCGTGCACGACACAGCCGTACCCGGCGGGCTGCCCGTGACCGAGCGACGGCTGCATCCCGTCACACCCCTGAGACGGGCGTGGGCGCCGGTCGCCGTGCTCGCGGGCTGGGCCGTGCACGACCCCGACCAGGCGCAGCGGCACCTGACACGGCTGACGACGACCACGCTGGTGACCGGGCTCGCGCTCGTCATACCCCTGGCCGCCCTCCACGGCTTCCTGTCCTGGTGGTTCACGCACTTCGCGGTGACCGACACCGAACTGCGCATCCGCACCGGGCTGTTCTTCCGCCGCACCGCGCACATCAGGCTGGAGCGGATCCAGGCCGTCGACGTCACCCGGCCGCTGCTCGCCCGGGTCGCGGGCGTGGCCAAGCTGAAACTCGACGTCGTGGGGACGGACAAGAAGGACGAACTCGCCTTCCTCGGCGAGGAGGAGGCGCGGGCGCTGCGCGCCGAACTGCTCGCGCGCGCGGCCGGGTTCGCGCCGGAGACGGCCCGCGAGGTCGGTGAGGCACCCGCGCGGGAACTGGTCCGTGTACCCGGGCGCCTGATCGCCGTCTCGCTGCTGCTGACCGGCGCGACCTGGGGGTCGCTGGTCGCCGCCGCCGTCGTACCGCCGCTGCTGTGGCTGGCCACCCACAGCCTGTGGACGGTGCTCGCCTCCGTGCTGCCGCTGCTCGGCAGCGCCGTGGCGAACAGCGCGGGACGCTTCGCCGCCGAGTACGACTGGGTGGTGGGCGAATCGCCCGACGGGCTGCGGATCGACCGGGGGCTGCTGGACCGCACGCACGAGACGGTGCCGCCGGGGCGGGTGCAGACCGTGCGGATCGTGGAGCCGCTGCTGTGGCGGTGGCGCGGCTGGGTGCGGGTCGAGCTGGACGTCGCCGGGTCGTCGAACACCTTGCTGCTGCCGGTCGCTCCGCGGGAGGTCGCCGAGTCGGTGATCGCCCGGGTCCTGCCCGGGGTGACGGTGCCTCAGGCCTCCGGCCTGCTCCGGCCGCCGCGGCGCGCCCGGTGGTGCGCGCCGGTGTGGTGGCGCGGACACGGGATCGCCGTCACCGACGCGGTGTTCGCCGCGCGGCACGGGCTGCTGCGGCGCCGGCTCGCACTGGTGCCGCACGCGAAGGTGCAGAGCGTACGGCTGCGGCAGGGGCCCTGGCAGCGCGTGTGGGGCCTCGCCGGAGTGCACGTGGACAACGGGGCCGGCCGGACCGTGACGGCCCGGCTGCGGGACGCGCGGGAGGCGGACCGGCTGCTGCGGGGCCAGGCGGAGAGGTCGCGCACGGGCCGCCGGAGCGCGCGGCCGGACCGGTGGATGACCTGACCGGTGGGCGACCCGGGTGCGACGCCGGGCGGGTGGCCCGGCGTCGCGGAGGACGGGCGTCAGGAGGCCGCGGTGCGCAGCCCCGGAAGGTTGATCTGTTCCGTCTCGTCGTGGGCCGTCAGGTCGATGATCTGATGGCCGGCGGCCGGCACGTCGGCATCGGCCGGCTTGTACTGGGACTCGGCCTCCGCCTTGTGCGGGGCGAGCGGCTCCTGACCCACCACGTCGCCGAGGCCGTCGTTCCGTACGGTGTGCGACTCGGTGGCCGACGCGTCCGCCTTCGTGCCGAAGAAGTCGAAGCCGCCCTCGACCAGCGGGCGCCGCGCGGGCGCGGCCGGTACGACGGCCACCGCGGTCGGCACGGTGAAGTGCCCGGCGGGCAGCCGGGGCGCGGGCTTGGCCGACTCGACCGCCTTGGCGGAGGAAGCCGGTGCGGCGGGGGCGGGCGCGGCCTGCTCACCCGGACCGGCCGTGGCCGTGGACCCGATGGACCGGTCGACCGGCTCGGCGGCTTCGGCCGTCCCGGCCGCTCCGGCGAGGTGACTCCGGTCGGCCGACTCGGCGGGCTCGACCACCTCGGTCGCGCCGGTCGACTCCGCGGAGTCCTCCCGGTCGACGGTCTCGGCGGGCTCGGCGGGCTCGGTCTCCGTCCCCGCCTCGTCGGTGGCCACCGCGCGCTCGTGCGTCTCGTGCGTCTCGTCCGTCTTGTCCGTCGCGGACTCCTCCGCGGACTCCGGGCCGGCGTCGCCGTCCGCCGGTACGGACGCCTCCCGCACCGGGTCGGTCTCCGACGCCGTGTCAGCTTCCTTCGGGGTAACCGTCCTGGCCGCTTCGTCCGTCCTCGCCGCCCGGGCGCCGCCGTCGCCCAACCGCGACAGGGCGGCCTCGGCGCGCAGGTACAGCTCGGACCCCTCCGGGGAGAACGCGCCGGGCGCCGTGGCCTCCGGCCTCTTCCCGGCCGGCCCGGTCACGGGAGCCGCGGACTCGTGCGTCTGAGCACCCTCGACGTCCGCGACGTCGACGTCCGTGACATCCGCGGCGTCCATGGCGTCCGCGGCGTCCATGGCGTCCGCGGCGTCCATGGCGTCCGCGGCGTCCATGGCGTCCGTCGACGCGGCGGGCAGCGCGAGCACGTCGGGGCCGGTCTCGATCTCCAGCAGGCGGCGGCCCTCCAGCGCGCTCGCGCGCTCGGTCTCCGCCGTGGCGTACCGCCGCAGCAGTGCCGCGTGCTCGTTGCGCAGCCCCGCGAGCTCCGTGCGCCGGGCGCGCAGCTTCTGCTCCAGGCGGCCGCGCAGTTCGCGCGACTCCTCGAGGTCGGTCTCGAGTTCGGCGATCCGTTCCTCGAATCGCCACTCGTCGCTCACACGCGCGCGCGTGAGGTCGGCTACCCGCCGTCCGGCCTGCGCGTCCCAGCGGCGCATGACGACCGCGCCGAGAACAGCGGTCACCGCGGCGGTCCCGGCGAGCAACCGCAGCACCGCCGCGTCCGTGAACGCCCAGGGGCCCAGGGCGCAGACGACGGAGACGCCGGCGATCGCCGAAGACGGCAACAGCCTGTGCAGGGGTGGGGAATGGCGGTGACGTCCACGTGACATGGCCAGAAACTTACCGCGCGTACCTGAATCATGTCGGGCCGCCCCACAAAAAGACAGCCATAACGAAACCTTCATGCGCCGAAGGGAGTTCCGGCCGCGTTTTCCTGCCCTTCAAAGATCATTTTCAGCGGTCGCCCAGCAGGCCGCTCATCCACTGCAACGTCGCCGGGATCTCGCGCCGCCAGGTGTTGAAGTTGTGGCCGCCGCTGTCGAGGATGATGGACGCGATCCGCGTCCTGTTCGTCGCCTTCACCGCGTCGATGAACCTGAGCGTCGACCTGTAGTTGCCCTCGCCGAGCCTGCTGCTGGTGACGAGCAGCGAAGTGTCGGGCGCCGGCAGGTGCTTGACGCTCCACAGCAGATCGGCGCGGTTCCGCAGATTCCTGTCCCCCTGGAAAAGATCACCCGTGGTCGCATCGATGGGCGCCCTGTAGTACGGGGACAGGCCCGCACCCGCGGCATACACCTCGGGATGGTGCAGGGCGAGTTTCAGCGCGCAGTAACCGCCCGTGGAATCGCCGACAATCCCCCAGCTGCCCGGCTTCCTTCCGACCCGGTAGTGGGCGAGAAGCGCGTCCGGCAGGTCCTTGGCGAAGAACGTCTCGGTCTGCGGGCCGCCCGGGACGTCCACGCACTCCGTGTCCCGCGGCGGCGCCACCGTGGGCCGCAGCATCACCAGGATCATCGGCTGCGCCCGCCCGGTCCTGGCCAGCTCCTGCGCCATGTGCGGGTAGCGCAGCTTGCTGATCAGCGCCTGCGCGGTGCCCGGGTAGCCGGTGAGGACCACGGCCGCCGGGAAGGTACGGGTGCGGTACTGCGGCTGGAAGTACTCCGGCGGCAGGTAGACGAACGCGGGCGAGGCGATGTGCGTGGTACGGCCCACGATGCCGACCTGCTGGATCTGGCCGGAGACGCGGGGCCGGTCGCCGTCGCCCAGCCGCACCTGCTGGGTGCCGATCACCTGGAGGGGGCCTCCGGTGCGGCCGTGCGCGGAGTTGTCGACGACGACCCCCGGCGCGTTCTCCTGCCCGAACAGGTCCGCCCAGCTGGCGTAGAAGCCGAAGGCCTGGTTGGCGGCGAGTGCGACGCAGACGAAGACCGTCACCTGGGTTGCCAGCAGCATGCCGACGCGTCCGGTCACCGCGCGCCAGGTACGGCGGGCCAGACGCGGCCAGAGCCACACCGTGCCGGCGAACAGCAGCACGGCGAGAAGAATCGCCAGTACCAGCACCTTGTTGCTCGTGAGACCCATGGGCTCCCTGCCTGCACTTCCCGCCTCAGGGCCCGCCGACACTTCCTCGCGAGGGCTTGCCCTGGGCTTTCCCTGCCCTTTGACCCGACTTTCCGGCGGGGAGTGAACCTCTCTCCCCGAGACACCGTCCTAGAGGGCGCAATGTCGCCGGATGCCCGGATCGGCACCGGATTCAAGGTCTCTCGCAGAACTACGGGATGCGATGTCTGTCAGGATAGATGGGGAATTGTCGGACGGGGTTCCGGACCGATCCAGCAGGATGCGGCGCATACTGCGCGGCCCGCGCCCCGAGGCCGTCCCCACGCTGGTCGCCAGGGCCTGCGCGGTCGTCGGCCTCCTGGACATCGCCGCGGGTGTCTTCCCGCGCTTCCGGCACAGCCGTATGCACGCCATGGCCGAGGTGCTGCCGGGCTCGTTCGGGCCGTTCGCCGCGGCGCTCTCGCTCAGCGTGGGCGTGCTGCTGCTGTTGCTCGCGCACGGCCTGAGGCGGCGCAAGCGCCGGGCCTGGCGCGCGGCCGTGGTCCTGCTGCCGGCCGGCGCGGCCGCGGAGTTCGTCTACCGGCACTCCGTGGTCGGGGTGGTCATCTCGCTGGCGCTGCTCGCGCCGCTGCTGCTCCACCGCGGCGAGTTCGCCGCGCTGCCGGACCCGCGCAGCCGCTGGCGGGCGCTGGCCAACTTCGTCCTCATGAGCGCCGGCTCACTGGCCCTGGGCATGATCATCGTCAGCGTGCACACGCACCGCATGGTCGGCGACCCGAGCGTGGCGGACCGGCTGACCCATGTCGTCTACGGCCTGATCGGCTTCGAGGGCCCGGTGGACTACCAGGGCAACACCTCCTGGACCGTCGCCTTCTCCCTCGGCGCCCTCGGCTGGCTCACCGCCGTCACCACCGTCTACCTGGCCTTCCGCCCCGAGCACCCGGCGGCACGCCTGACCGAGGAGGACGAGAGCAGGCTGCGCGAGCTGCTGGCCCGGCACGGCGGGCGCGACTCCCTCGGCCACTTCGCGCTGCGCCGCGACAAGGCCGTCGTGTTCTCCCCCAGCGGCAAGGCGGCGGTGACGTACCGCGTCGTCTCCGGCGTGATGCTCGCCAGCGGCGACCCGATCGGCGACGTCGAGGCCTGGCCGGGCGCCATCGAGCGCTTCATGGACGAGGCCAGGGCCCACTCCTGGACGCCCGCCGTGATGGGCTGCTCCGAGACCGGCGGCGAGGTGTGGACCCGGGAGACCGGCCTGGACGCCCTGGAACTGGGCGACGAGGCGGTGGTCGACGTCGCGGATTTCTCGCTCGCCGGACGCGCGATGCGCAACGTCCGCCAGATGGTCAAGCGCATCGAGCGAGCCGGCTACGAAACCCGGGTGCGGCGCATCCGTGACCTCGGCGGCACCGAGCTGGAGCGGGTCCGGCGGGCCGCCGAGGACTGGCGCGGCACCGACACCGAACGCGGCTTCTCCATGGCGCTCGGCCGCATCGGCGACCCGGCCGACGGCGACTGCCTCATCGCCACCGCCCACAAGCAGGACGCGGAGCCGGGCGAGTACGGCGATCTGAAGGCGATCCTGCACTTCGTGCCCTGGGGCGAGGACGGCGTGTCCCTGGACCTGATGCGGCGCGACCGCTCGGCCGACCCCGGCATGAACGAACTGCTGATCGTGGCGGCGCTCCAGGCCGCCCCGAAGTTCGGCGTCACCCGCATATCGCTGAACTTCGCGATGTTCCGCTCGGCGCTGGCGCGGGGCGAGAAGATCGGCGCCGGCCCGGTGCTGCGCGCCTGGCGCGGGCTGCTGGTCTTCCTCTCCCGCTGGTTCCAGATCGAATCGCTGTACAAGTTCAACGCCAAGTTCCAGCCCCGCTGGGAGCCGCGGTTCGTCGTCTACCGCGCCTCCTCCGACCTGCCCCGCATCGGCTTCGCCGCCATGCAGGCCGAGGGCTTCGTCGACCTCGCCCTGCCGCTGCCGCGCTTCCTGCGCCGCCGTTCCGCCGCCCAGAGTCCCTGCGCTCACTCGGTGGCGGAACCGGACGTCCGCGCGGCATGACCCGGGACCGGTCCGGGCGGAACCCCCATCCCCTCCGGCACAGGGGGGTTCCGTCCGGGCCACGGCACGAAGGCCCAGGAGGCGGGGCCTACGCTGAACGTATGAGCAACTTCAGCGGGCGCGGCCGCGTGGCGGGCCTTCCGGCGTGGGGCCGGTGCGCGGTCATGGGGGTCGTGAACGTGACCCCCGACTCCTTCTCCGACGGAGGACGCTGGTTCGACACGACCATCGCCGTCAAGCACGGCCTGGACCTGGTCGCCCAGGGAGCGGACCTGGTCGACGTCGGCGGCGAGTCCACCCGGCCCGGCGCCAGCCGCGTCGACGAGGCCGAGGAGCTGCGGCGCGTCATCCCCGTGGTGCGCGGCCTCGCCGCCGAGGGCGTCACGATCTCCGTCGACACCATGCGCGCCCGCGTCGCCGAGCAGGCGCTCGCGGCCGGTGCCGCCCTCGTCAACGACGTCAGCGGTGGCCTCGCGGATCCCGCGATGATCCCCGTGGTCGCGGACGCGGGCGCGCCCTTCGTCGTGATGCACTGGCGCGGCTTCCTGGAGGGCGGCAACGTCCGCGGGGTGTACGAGGACGTCGTCACCGAGGTCGTCGACGAGCTCCACGCGCGCGTGGAGGCCGTCCTGGAGGGCGGGATCGCCGCCGACCGCGTCGTCGTCGACCCCGGCCTCGGCTTCTCCAAGGAGGCCGGGCACGACCTCGCGCTCCTGGCCCACCTCGACCGCCTGCGCGGGCTCGGCCACCCCGTGCTGGTCGCCGCCTCCCGCAAGCGCTTCCTCGGGCAGGTGCTGGCCGGCCCGGAGGGCGCGCCCCCGCCCGCGCGCGAGCGCGACGCCGCCACCGCCGCCGTCTCCGCCCTCGCCGCGCACGCCGGCGCCTGGGCCGTACGCGTCCACGAGGTCCGCGCCACGGCGGACGCGGTACGCGTCGCCCGCGCCGTGGAACAGGCACGCACCCCCGCGGGCGCAGCGGACAGGCCCGCCGAAGGAGACCGGTGAGCGCGCCCCACACCGACGTCGAACAGGTTGAGGCCGCCAACACCGCCTACTACGAGGCCCTGGAGCGGGGTGATTTCGAGGAGCTGTCCGCGCTCTGGCTCACCCCCTCCGACCTGGGCGTCGACGAGGAGTACCACGACGCGGCCGACACCGGGGTGGTCTCCTGCGTGCACCCCGGCTGGCCGGTGCTCACCGGACGCGGCGAGGTGCTGCGCTCCTACGCGCTGATCATGGCGAACACCGACTACATCCAGTTCTTCCTCACCGACGTGCACGTCTCGGTGACCGGCGACACCGCTTTGGTGAACTGCACGGAGAACATCCTCAGCGGCGGCCCCGCCCCGGTGGCCGGCGGCGAGCTCGGCCCGCTGGTGGGACAGCTCGTCGTCGCCACCAACGTCTTCCGGCGCACCGGCACCGGCTGGAAGCTCTGGTCCCATCACGCCTCCCCGGTTCTGGCCGAGAACGACGGTGCCGAGGACGACGACACAGCCGCCTGAGTGGGTAGGTGCCTGAGCGGGAACGCGGAGTGGCCGGAATCACGGACTTCGGGAGAAGGGCCGCCCACCGGTCCGTGAGCAACCGGGTTCTCCAGGGGAAACACACGGTGAAACCTGCCGGCCCCGGCTCGCCCCGCCTCCCCGCAGCCCGGCTCCGTCAGTGCCCGCGGGTAGATTCGTGCCAGGCCGGTGTGCCGCCCGTACGCGGCAGGGACCGGTCGCCGCCGACGATTGCAGGAGTGATTCGCGTGGATCGTGTCGCGCTGCGCGGCCTGAGGGCCCGCGGGTACCACGGTGTGTTCCCCAAGGAACGCGAGGAGGGCCAGACCTTCCTCGTGGACATCGTCCTGGGAGTCGACACCCGGCCGGCCGCGGCCGACGACGACCTGGCGAAGACCGTGCACTACGGCATCGTGGCCGAGGAGGTCGTGGCCGTGGTGGAGGGCGAGCCCGTGAACCTCATCGAGACGCTCGCCGAGCGCATCGCCCAGGTCTGTCTGAAGCACGGCGGGGTCCTGGAGGTCGAGGTCTGCGTCCACAAGCCGGACGCCCCGATCACCGTGCCCTTCGACGACGTGACCGTCACCATCACACGGAGCCGAGTATGAACGCGCCTTTCGCCAAAGGGCCCACCGACCCGACCGTCCAGCCGGTGCCCGCCTCGGTCGTCGAGAAGGTCGACGCCGCCGACACCACGCTGCAGAACCCCAAGCGAGCCGTGATCTCGATCGGCTCCAACCTCGGCAACCGCCTGGAGACCCTCCAGGGTGCCGTCGACGCCCTGGAGGACACCCCCGGCGTCCGCATCAAGGCCGTCTCCCCGGTCTACGAGACGGAGCCGTGGGGCGTCGAGCCCGGCTCCCAGCCGTCGTACTTCAACGCGGTGGTGGTCCTGAAGACCACGCTGCCGCCGTCCTCCCTGCTGGAGCGCGCCCACGCCATCGAGGAGGCCTTCAGCCGGGTCCGCGACGAGCGCTGGGGTCCGCGCACCCTCGACGTCGACATCGTCGCCTACGCGGAGAACGTCTCCGCCGACCCGGTCCTCACGCTCCCTCACCCGCGGGCGCACGAGCGCGCGTTCGTCCTCGCCCCGTGGTACGACGTGGACCCGGAGGCACAGCTCCCGGGCCGCGGCGCGGTGGCCGATCTGCTGACCGCGCTCACCCGCGACGGCGTCGAGCCGCGGGCGGACCTGGAACTCCGGCTGCCCGAGTAGTCGTTAAGGTCAGGGCGACGCAAGGTCTGCGACCGGCCCCGGTCCGGGGGGAGCTGAAGGGACACCGTGAGAGAGCTGCGTATCAGGCTGCTGGCAGGCGTGTTCGTCGTCGCCGGAGTGCTGTCCTGGGCGGGCGCCCGGCTGTGGACAGCGGTGGGGACGCTCCCCGGCGTCCCGCTGGCCGCCCCCATCGTCCTCGCCCTGATCGCCGCCGTCCTCCTGGCCACGGCGCTCTCCCTGCGGGCCCGGCTGAAGGCGCAGCGCGAGCGCAGGCCCGGCGCCAAGGGTGTCGACCCCATGATGGCCGCCCGCGCGGTCGTCTTCGGCCAGGCCAGTGCCCTGGTCGCCGCGCTCGTCGCCGGCGTGTACGGCGGCACGGGCGTCGCCCTGCTGGAACTCCTCGACATCCCCACCCGCCGCGACCAGGCCTTCTACGCCGGCTTCTCGGTCCTCGCCGGGATCGCGGTGATAGCGGCCGCCCTGTTCCTCGAACGGGTCTGCAAGCTGCCCGAGGACGACGACCAGAACCCGCCGGGGGCGCAGCCGACGGCATGAGCCCAGCGGACGGCGTACGCCGGCTGGGCGGGCGCGGCCGGGCGCGTCAGCGCGCCATGATGAGGCTCATCGCCTCGTTCCGCGTCGCCGCGTCCCGCAACTGACCGCGCACCGCCGAGGTGATGGTCTTGGCGCCGGGCTTGCGGATGCCCCGCATCGACATGCACATGTGCTCGCACTCCACCACGACGATCACACCGCGCGGCTCCAGGATGTCCATCAGCGAGTCCGCGATCTGGGTGGTGAGCCGCTCCTGCACCTGCGGGCGGCGGGCGTAGACGTCCACGAGCCGGGCCAGCTTCGAAAGCCCCGTGATCTTCCCGTTGGTGGACGGGATGTAGCCGACGTGCGCGACGCCACGGAACGGCACGAGGTGGTGCTCGCAGGTCGAGAACACCTCGATGTCCTTGACCAGCACCATCTCGTCGTGACCCAGGTCGAACGTCGTCGTCAGCACGTCCTCGGGCTGCTGCCACAGGCCCGCGAAAATCTCCTTGTACGCCCGGGCCACCCGTGCCGGTGTCTCCCGCAGGCCTTCACGGTCCGGGTCCTCGCCGACCGCGATGAGGAGTTCGCGCACGGCGTTCTCCGCGCGCTTCTCGTCGAACTCACCGAGGAAGCCCTCGCCGTCCAGCGTCACGGGGTCGGTCATGTGAAGCCTCGTTCCTGTGTGTCTGATCTGCGGGCATGCGAAATGCCGCGTCCCCCAGGCTAGAACCTGGGGGACGCGGCATGCATTCCGGGGCCGGTGGACCCTGCGCGGGCCTCCGGTCAGTTGTCCGGACGGTCCTCCGGCACCTGCTCCGTGGCCGGGGCGGGCTCCGTCGCCGTGGACTTGACGGTGCTGATCGCCGCCGTCGAGCCGTTGGCTCCGTTCGTCAGCGCGAGCTCCTTCGGGGAGAGCACCGGCGGGCGGGTCGACGGGGTCCGGCGGGACGAACCGGTCCACGCGGGCCGCGGCGGCCGCTTGACGATCTGGGAGAAGATCTCGGCGATCTCCTCCTTGCCCAGGGTCTCCTTCTCCAGGAGGGCCAGGACGAGGTTGTCGAGGACGTCGCGGTTCTCGACCAGGATCTCCCAGGCCTCGTTGTGCGCGTTCTCGATGAGCTTCTTGACTTCCTCGTCCACCAGCGCGGCGACCTCTTCCGAGTAGTCGCGCTGGTGAGCCATCTCACGTCCGAGGAACGGCTCGGTGTTGTCGCCGCCGAACTTGATCGCGCCCAGCCGCTCGGTCATGCCGTACTGGGTGACCATCGCGCGGGCCGTGGCGGTGGCCTTCTCGATGTCGTTCGCCGCGCCGGTGGTCGGGTCGTGGAAGACCAGCTCCTCGGCCGCGCGGCCGCCCAGCATGTAGGCGAGCTGGTCCAGCATCTCGTTGCGGGTCGTGGAGTACTTGTCCTCGTCGGGCAGGACCATCGTGTAGCCGAGGGCCCGGCCGCGGGACAGGATCGTGATCTTGTGGACCGGGTCGGAGTTCGGCGAGGCCGCCGCGACCAGGGCGTGACCGCCCTCGTGGTACGCGGTGATCTTCTTCTCCTTGTCCGACATGATCCGGGTCCGCTTCTGCGGGCCCGCGACCACGCGGTCGATCGCCTCGTCCAGCATGTGGTTGTCGATCAGCTTCTTGTCACTGCGGGCCGTGAGCAGCGCGGCCTCGTTCAGGACGTTGGACAGATCGGCACCCGTGAAGCCGGGGGTGCGGCGGGCGACGGCGGACAGGTCGACGTCGGGTGCGACCGGCTTGCCCTTCTGGTGGACCTTGAGGATCTCCAGACGGCCCTGCATGTCGGGGCGGTCCACGGCGATCTGCCGGTCGAAGCGGCCCGGACGCAGCAGCGCCGGGTCGAGGATGTCGGGCCGGTTGGTGGCCGCGATGAGGATCACGCCGCCCTTGACGTCGAAGCCGTCCATCTCGACCAGCAGCTGGTTCAGCGTCTGCTCGCGCTCGTCGTGACCACCGCCGAGGCCGGCGCCGCGGTGGCGGCCGACCGCGTCGATCTCGTCGACGAAGACGATCGCCGGGGCGTTCGCCTTGGCCTGCTCGAACAGGTCGCGGACACGGGAGGCGCCGACGCCGACGAACATCTCGACGAAGTCGGAACCGGAGATCGAGTAGAACGGAACGCCGGCCTCGCCCGCGACGGCACGCGCGAGCAGGGTCTTGCCGGTGCCGGGCGGGCCGTAGAGCAGCACGCCCTTGGGGATCTTCGCCCCGACGGCCTGGAACTTGGCCGGCTCCTGGAGGAACTCCTTGATCTCGTGGAGCTCCTCGACGGCCTCGTCCGCGCCCGCGACGTCCGCGAACGTCGTCTTCGGGGTGTCCTTGGTGATGAGCTTGGCCTTCGACTTGCCGAAGTTCATCACCCGGGAGCCGCCGCCCTGCATCTGATTCATCAGGAACAGGAAGACGACCACGATGAGGACGAAGGGGAGCAGCGTGAGCAGGATGCCGACGAAGGGGCTCTGCTTCGACGGCGAGACCGTGTAGCCCTTCGGGATCTGCTTGTCCTGGTACTTGGTCTGCAGCGTGTTGGCGATGGTCACGCCCTGGTCGCCGATGTAGCTCGCCTGGATCTTCGAGCTGCCGTCGACCTTCTGGCCGTCCTTGAGCTCGACCTTGACGGTCTGCTCGTCGCCCGTGACCAGCTTGGCCTGCTGGACCCTGTTGTCATTGATCGCCGCAACGACCTTGCCCGTGTCCACCGTCTTGTAGCCGCCGGACTGACCGACGACATTCATCAACACGACCACGGCAAGGACGGCCAGCACGATCCACATGACCGGCCCACGGAAGTATCGCTTCACGTCCATCCATACGGAGCGGTGCCGCCCCGTCCCTCCTGCCACAGTGAGTTTGATAAGACAGTTCTTCTGACGGTACCCCAGCATCGGGGCTCGAAGCCGCACGGTAGGGCCGACGTATCCGTCTGCTTGCTCCAACGGCTCCGGCGCCGCCGGGGTTCCCGATCACGCTCCGCGCTTGAGCCCTTCGGGGTCAGCCGCCGTAGACGTGGGGTGCGAGCGTACCGACGAACGGCAGGTTCCGGTACTTCTCGGCGTAGTCCAGGCCATAGCCGACCACGAACTCGTTGGGGATGTCGAAACCGACCCACTCCACGTCGATGGCGACCTTCGCGGCCTCGGGCTTGCGCAGCAGCGTGCACACCTTCAGGGAGGCGGGCTCGCGCGAGCCGAGGTTGGAGATCAGCCAGGAGAGGGTCAGGCCCGAGTCGATGATGTCCTCGACGATCAGGACGTGCCGGCCCTTGATGTCGGTGTCGAGGTCCTTGAGGATCCGCACCACGCCGGAGGACTGGGTGCCCGCGCCGTAGGAGGACACGGCCATCCAGTCCATGGTGAGCGGGGTGGACAGCGCCCGGGCGAGGTCCGCCATGACCATCACCGCGCCCTTGAGGACACCGACGATCAGCAGGTCCTTGCCCGCGTACTCCGCGTCGATCTTCGCCGCCAGCTCGGCCAGCTTCGCGTCGATCTCTTCCTTGGTGATGAGCACCTTCTCGAGGTCGGCACCCATGTCTTTCGCGTCCACCCGCATCACTTTCGGTCGTCTCACCGGCGTCGACGGCCCTCCTCCGGACTCCGCGTCAGCGGGCCGGCGGGAGGGGCCCGGTTCAGCCTTGCCGAATCACCAGTCTGCCACCCTGTCGCTGGGCGACCACCCTGCCGGGCAGGTTGATGGCCTTCTGCCCGCGCCAGCCGGTGATCAGCCGGTCGACCTCCTCGATGTGCCGGGCGAACAGCGACCCGGCCGGAGCGCCGGCGTCGATGGCGGCCCGGCGCAGGATGCGGCGGCGTACGGCGGGCGGCAGGGCGTACAGCTTGGCGCACTCCAGGCGGCCGGCGTCGTCGCGGACGGTGGCCTCGGCCTGGCCGGCCCAGGCGTCGAGGGCGTCGGCGTCGTCGCGGGAGAGCTGGGCGGTACGCGCGAGGGCCTCCACGACGCCCTTGCCGAGGGCCTTCTCCAAGGCGGGGAGGCCCTCGTGGCGCAGCCGGGAGCGGGTGTAGGCCGGGTCGGTGTTGTGCGGGTCGTCCCAGACGGGCAGCGACTGGACCATGCAGGCCTTGCGGGCGGTCTGCCGGTCGATGTGCAGGAAGGGGCGGCGGTAACGGCCGCCGGCCCCCGAGACCGCGGCCATTCCCGACAGGGAGCGGATGCCGGATCCGCGGGCGAGGCCGAGGAGCACCGTCTCGGCCTGGTCGTCGCGGGTGTGGCCGAGCAGGACGGCGTGGGCGCCGTGGCGCTCGGCCGCGGCGTCGAGGGCGGCGTAGCGGGCGTCACGGGCGGCGGCTTCCGGACCGCCGTCGCGGCCGACGGTGACGGCGACGGCCTCGACCGGGTCCAGGCCGAGGGCACGCAGCCGCTGGGCGACCTCGTCGGCGCGCATCTCGGAGCCTGCCTGCAGGCCGTGGTCGACGGTGACACCGCCGGCCCGGACGCCGAGCCTGGGGGCCTCGAAGGCGAGGGCGGAGGCGAGCGCCATGGAGTCGGCGCCGCCGGAGCAGGCCACGAGCACGAGCGGCGACGGCGGACGCTCGTGCGGGGCCGACGTGTCCGCTGCGGCCGGTGTGTCGGGTGCGGCATGCGCCGCCGGTGCGGCGTGGGCGGCCGGCGAGCCGTGGGAGGCCTGCGCGGCGGTCGCCCGGACGCGGCCCGGCTTCGACGCGCCGAGCGGGGGCTGCCCGGGGAGTTGCGCGGCCAGGGGGCCGGGCCGGGCGTGCGCGGCCGGTTGCGCGGGGTGGGGTGAGAGCTGTTCGTCGAGGATGTCGTGGAGGACGCGGCGTACCGCCAGGCGTATCGCCGCGACCGCAGGATGGGGACCCATGTCCGGTTCCCTTCACGGAGTCTTCGGGGGGTGAGCCCGATATCGGTCACTCAGAGTGCGTCGATGGTGACAGAATCAGGCCGTTCCCCGAGCATTGCACGCCTACGCATGGCTCACGGTCCCTCGGACGAGTGATTGAAGCGGCGTTCGCCTGCCGTAGGCCGGATTCCTCGTCCGGGCGTCGCACACATGGTCACGGTTCGGCCCTGCGGTGCACCCGTGCGATCCAGTCCGCCGGCTTCGAGATCTCCCCCTTGGTGGGGAGGGTGTTCGGGGAGGTCCACACGCGGTTGAAGCCGTCCATGCCGACCTGCTCGACGACCGCGCGCACGAAACGCTCGCCGTCGCGGTACTGGCGCAGCTTGGCGTCCAGGCCGAGCAGCTTGCGCAGGGCCATGTCCAGGCGGGAGGCGCCCTTGGCACGGCGCTGCTGGAACTTCTCGCGGATCTCCGCCACGGTCGGCACGACGTCCGGGCCGACGCCGTCCATCACGAAGTCGGCGTGGCCCTCCAGAAGGGACATCACGGCGGTGAGGCGGCCGAGGATCTCGCGCTGGGCCGGGGACTGGACCATCTCGACCAGGGAGTGGCCGCCGTCGTCCTCCTCGGCCTCGGGGCGGCCGCCGGCCAGGGACTGGGCGGCCTCGCGGATGCGCTCCAGGAAGGCCATGGGGTCGACGTCCGTCTCTGCCAGGAAGGACTGGATCTCGCCCTCGAGGTGGTCGCGCAGCCAGGGCACGGCGGTGAACTGCGTGCGGTGCGTCTCCTCGTGCAGGCACACCCACAGCCGGAAGTCGTGGGGGTCCACGTCGAGTTCGCGCTCGACGTGGACGATGTTGGGGGCGACGAGCAGCAGCCGGCCGCCGCCGGGCGAGCCGTCACCGGCCGGCAGGTCGCGGGTGGCGGGGGCGAAGGTCTCGTACTGGCCGAGGACGCGGGAGGCGAGGAAGGACAGCAGCATCCCGAGTTCCACGCCGGTGACCTTGCCGCCGACGGCGCCGAGGACCGCGCCGCCGGGGGTGCCGCCGCGCCGCTCCTGCATCTTGTCCAGGAGCGGTTTGAGGATCTCCCGGAAACCGGCGACGTTCGCCCGGATCCAGCCGGGGCGGTCGACCACGAGCACGGGGGTGTCGTCCGTCTCGCGCGTACCCAGGCGGGTGAAGCCGCGCACGTGCCCCTCGGACGCCTTGGCGTGCCGGCGCAGTTCCGCGACGACGGCCCGGGCCTCGTCCCGGCTCACCTCGGGCCCCGGCCGCACCAGCCGGGTCGCGGTCGCGACCGCGAGATTCCAGTCGACCATCCCGGAACTTGCCGCACCACCGATGCTCGTCATGCGTCAACGGTACGTGAGCCCCGCCACTCGGGGCAGGCCGTGACGCTGGGCGAATGTGCGCTTCGTGTGCCGGCCGCGCCCCCGGTGCCCCGAGTCGCCCCCGGGCCGCCCGGGTCCGCCGGGACCCGGCTCGGGGCGGGGCCGCGCCACCCGTGCGGCCGTGGCAGGCGGCCGGGGCGGAACCGGCGGGGGTTCCGTCGCACCCGCCGTGCGCGCTGTCCTGCCCACCGCGGCGACCGGGCGGCGGACAGGCGGCGGGCGTGGCCGCAGGCCGACGTGGTGGCCTTGAACCGGCCCGGCTCTCTGCGGGCCCCGGACCCCGCCGTGACCGCTCAGGCGCACGGGCGGACACGGCCGGGCGCGCGAGTCCGGTCCGCGGGGCGGGACGCCCGGGGCCCAATGGGCCGTGTGCGCCAGGGGCTCCGCCGGTGTGCCGGGCCGCACTGCCGGACGGGGCGGGGCCCGGACGTGAGCCGGGGAGTCAGGTGCAGGCGCAGGTCGCCAGGGTGGTGGCCGCGTGGTCCAGTGCCCTCTGGGCTGCTTCCGGGGCCGTGGTGTCCTCCGCGAGGAACGCGAAGGCCAGGAGGTGGCCGTTGCGGGCGACGAGCGTGCCCGCGAGCGTGTTGACGCCCGTCAGCGTGCCCGTCTTGGCCCGTACGAGCCCGGCCGCGCCGTCCGCGTAGCGGCTGGTCAGAGTGCCGGTGAAGCCGGCGACGGGGAGGCCGGTGAGTACCGGGCGGAGGGCGGGGTCGGCCGGGTCGGCCGCCTTGGCCAGCATGGCCGTGAGCAGGTCCGCGGTGAGCCGGTCGGCGCGGTCGAGTCCGCTGCCGTCGTGGAAGTCGGCGCCCGCCAGGGGCAGGCCCAGCTTCTTCAGCTGGGCAGTGATCGCGGCGGCGCCCCCGGCGAAGTCGGGCCGCCCGCCCGTCGCGGTGGCCGTCTGGCGGGCCAGGGCCTCGGCGATGTCGTTGTCGCTGTTGGTGAGCATCCGTTCGACCAGGCTCGACAGCGGGGGCGAGGAGACGGTGGCCAGGGTCTCCGCGCGGCCCGTCGCCTCGGCCGCGCCGGCGACCGTGGTCCGTACGCCGTGGCCGGACAGCAGGTCGGCGAAGGCGCGGGCCGCGTCCGCCGCCGGGTCGGCCACGCGCGGGGCCGGGCCGCTGGTCGAGTCGCCGGTGCGGCCCTCGTCGGCCATCAGGGCGGTGACCGGGGCGATGTTGTCGTTCACGCCGATGGGGTGCAGGGAGGTACCGGCGTACAGGGTGGTGTCGTAGGAGAGTGTCACCTCGGTCACATGCCGCTTGCTCAGCGCGGTGGCCGTGTCGGCGGCGAGCGTGCGCAGGCTGGCCAGGCTGCCGGCGTCCTTGCGTGCGGTGAGCGTGGGGTCGCCACCCCCGATCAGGACGAGTTTCCCGGTGCCCGGTTCCAGCGCGGCGCGGGTGGTGAGCCGGTGGTCGGCGCCGAGGGCGGACAGCGCGGCGACGGCGGTAGCGATCTTGGTGGTGGAGGCGGGGACGTGCGGGTCTGCGGCAGCCTGGCCGTAGAGCCGCTCGCCGGTGGTGACGTCGAGGACGGCCGCCGCGTGGCGGGTGCCGAGGGCGGAGTCCCGCAGCAGCGGGTCAAGGGCGGCCGCGAGGGCCGAGGCGTCCGACGCCGGGCGCGCCGGGTCGCCGGCCCCGCCGAGGCCCACCAGCACCGGGACGGCACTGGGCGCGGGCCTCGCCCCGCCGTCCAACCCGGACACATCGGATGCATCCGACGGATCCGGCGTACCGGTCCGGCGACCGTGATCTGCGCCACCCGTGCGCCCCAGGGCCGCGGCCCGGTCCCGCTCGGCCGTACGCTGGCCGGAGGAGTCCCAGGGCCCGGCGGCGGTCACCACACCGGCGGCGAGCGCCAGCCCGGCCGTGGCGGCACCCGCGGTGTACTGCCAGGTCTTCGCCTTGGTGAGCCGCGTCCCGGCGGCCTCCGTGAGTTGCGCGACCCGCGGTCTCACGGTCCGCGCGGCCCGTACGAGCCGCGGCCGTGCGGCCCGTGCGAGACGGGCCAGGCGCGGTCTCGCGGCCCGCCAGGCTCTCAGCTCCGGCACGACCACCAGCCCCTTTCGCGATCACACACCTGCGTGAGGGACACTTAATCACCAGAACTATGTGCTGATCATGGAGGAGCCACCGGTGGAGTTCGACGTCACGATCGAGATTCCGAAGGGTTCGCGGAACAAGTACGAGGTGGACCACGAGACCGGTCGTATCCGCCTGGACCGTCGACTCTTCACTTCGACCAGCTACCCGGCGGACTACGGCTTCGTCGAGAACACCCTCGGCGAGGACGGCGACCCGCTGGACGCGCTGGTCATCCTGGACGAGCCGACCTTCCCCGGCTGCCTCATCAAGTGCCGCGCGATCGGCATGTTCCGGATGACCGACGAGGCCGGCGGCGACGACAAGCTGCTGTGCGTGCCGGCGTCCGACCCGCGTGTGGAGCACCTGCGGGACATCCACCACGTGTCGGAGTTCGACCGCCTGGAGATCCAGCACTTCTTCGAGGTCTACAAGGACCTGGAGCCCGGCAAGTCCGTCGAGGGCGCCGACTGGGTGGGCCGCTCCGACGCCGAGGCGGAGATCGAGCGTTCCATCAAGCGTTTCCAGGAGCACGGCGGTCACTGAGCCCCGCGCCTCCCACGCGCCGCACCGTCCCCACGGGGGCGGTGCGGCCGTTCGCATACCGGTACCTCCGTCTGCGCATACTGAGGCAGACGGAAGGTGTCGTTCAGGGAGCGTTTCTCAGTGACGGACGCGGAGGACCGCAAGCCGCAGTCGGACGAGGCGCGGAGTGCGTTCAGGGTTCCCGCCGGGTCGTCGGTGACCCAGGTGACCCAGGTGATCCCGGTCGTACCGGCGGCCGAGGCGGAGTCGTCCACGACGTCCGAGTTCGCCGTGCCCGAGGGGCTGGCGGCGCCCAGGACGGGGACCGCCGAGTCGGAGACCACGTCCGAGTTCGCCGTGCCGAACGGCCTCGACGTCACTCCGCCGCCGGTGGTGGAGCCGGAGGGGTCCGCCTTCAGCCTGCCGAGCACCTACAGCGCCCGCCAGGCCCCGTCCGCCTTCACCCCGGCGGGCGGCACCCCGGCGGTCAACCTGCCCAAGGACGTCCCCTGGCAGGACCGGATGCGCACCATGCTGCGCATGTCGGTGGCGGACCGGCCCGCGCCCGAACCGGTGCACAAGGCGGAGGAGGGCGGCCCCGCCGTCCCGCGCGTGCTCGACCTGACCCTGCGTATCGGCGAGCTGCTGCTCGCGGGCGGTGAGGGCGCCGAGGACGTGGAGGCGGCGATGTTCGCGGTCTGCCGTTCCTACGGCCTGGACCGCTGCGAGCCGAACGTCACCTTCACCCTGCTGTCGATCTCCCACCAGCCGTCCCTGGTCGACGACCCCGTGACGGCGTCGAGGACTGTGCGCCGCCGGGGCACCGACTACACGCGCCTGGCGGCCGTCTTCCGGCTCGTCGACGACCTGAGCGATCCGGAGAACCACCTCTCCCTGGAGGAGGCGTACCGGCGGCTGGCGGAGATCCGCCGCAACCGGCACCCCTACCCCGGCTGGGCGCTGACCGCGGCCGCCGGGCTGCTCGCGGGCACGGCCTCCGTCCTGGTCGGCGGCGATCTGATCGTCTTCGTGGCCGCGGCGCTCGGCGCGATGCTCGGCGACCGGCTGGCGTGGCTGTGCGCGGGGCGCGGACTGCCGGAGTTCTACCAGTTCACGGTCGCCGCGATGCCGCCGGCCGCGCTCGGCGTCGCGCTCACTGTGGCGCACGTCGACGTGAAGGCGTCCGCCGTCATCACCGGTGGACTGTTCGCGCTGCTGCCGGGGCGGGCGCTGGTGGCGGGCGTGCAGGACGGCCTGACCGGCTTCTACATCACCGCCTCGGCGCGCCTGCTGGAGGTCATGTACTTCTTCGTCGGCATCGTCACCGGCGTACTGCTGGTCCTGTACTTCGGCGTGAAGCTGGGCGCCGCCCTCGACCCGGACGCCGCGCTCGCCATGAGCCGGCGGCCGGTGCTCCAGATCGTCGCGGCGATGCTGCTGTCGCTGACCTTCGCCGTGCTGCTGCAGCAGGAGCGGTCCACCGTGCTCCTTGTGACGCTCAACGGCGGTGTCGCGTGGTCGGTGTACGGCGCCATGCACGACGTCGGCAACATCTCCCCGGTGGCGTCCACTGCCGTGGCGGCGGGCCTGGTGGGCCTGTTCGGGCAGCTGCTGTCCCGCTACCGGTTCGCGTCCGCGCTGCCGTACACGACCGCCGCGATCGGGCCGCTGCTACCGGGTTCGGCGACGTACTTCGGCCTGCTGTCGATCGCGCAGAACCATGTCGACAACGGGCTGGTGTCGCTGGCCAAGGCGGTGTCGCTCGCCATGGCCATCGCGATCGGGGTGAACCTCGGCTCGGAGATCTCCCGGCTGTTCCTGAAGATGCCGGGCGCCGCCTCCGCCGCGGGGCGCAGGGCCGCGAAGCGGACCCGCGGGTTCTGACCCGCGGGCGCCCGGCCCCCGCACTTCCTGCGGGGACTTCCTACGGGGCGCGGTAGTAGCCGCCGTTGTCCGGGTACTGCGGGTTCTGGTCGTAGCCGCCCTGCCCCTGGCCCTGCTGGTCGCCGTAGGGCTGCTGCGGGTACGGCTGCGCGTACTGCTGGCCGTAGCCGTACTGCTGCTGCTCCTGCGGGGGCTGGTTCTGGCCGCCGTACTGGTGCGGCGGCTCGATGCGGCGCAGACGGGTCGTGGCGTCGTCCATGACCGGCTGCTGGAACTCCTGCGGCTGCTGCCGCCCGTACGGGGCGGCGGCGGGCTGCGGGGCGGGGTCGGCCGGCTCCTCGGGGGCGTTCTTCGCCTTGGAGCGGGCGCGCAGGAACTCGATGATGATCGGGACCACCGAGACGAGGACGATCAGGATGAGGATCGCCTCGATGTTGTTCTTGACTACGCCGATGTTGCCCAGCCAGGAGCCGAGGAGCGTCACGCCCGCGCCCCACAGCACACCGCCGATGACGTTGAAGACCAGGAACGAGCGGTACCGCATGCCGCTGACGCCCGCGATGATCGGCGTGAACGTGCGCACGATGGGCACGAAGCGGGCCAGGACCAGGGACTTCGGGCCGTACTTCTCGAAGAACTCGTGCGCCTTGGTGACGTTCTCCTGCTTGAACAGGCGGGAGTCCGGCCGGTTGAAGAGCGACGGCCCGACCTTCTTGCCGAACATGTAGCCCGCCTGGTCGCCCAGGACCGCGGCGAGGCAGATCAGGGCGATGGCGCCCCACAGCGGGAAGTCCAGCTGCTTCGACGTGATCAGCAGACCGCAGGTGAACAGCAGGGAGTCGCCCGGCAGGAAGAAGCCGATGAGCAGACCCGACTCGGCGAAGACGATGAGGAGCAGGCCCCAGATACCGAAGGAGTTGAGCAGGTGGTTCGGATCCAGCCAGCTCGGGCCGAGGGCAAGCGTCGTCACGGTTCCGGACTCCTGAGGGGTGGGGTGGTACGGCGTCGGGGGCGAGGCGAAGCCTCGTGCGGTGCCGCACAAAGCTACCAACGCAAGGTATACGCCCAAGGTTCCATCAGTGCCCGGGGGATGGCGCCGCACGGTCCGCTCACGTCAAGCTTGCGCCATGAACATCGAGGAATACGGCGGCGGCCAGGAGCCCGAGCCGGACGTGCTGGTCGTGACGACGAACGACGTACCCGGCCACCGGGTGGAGAAGGTCATCGGCGAGGTCTTCGGGCTGACGGTCCGGTCCCGGCATCTGGGCAGCCAGATCGGGGCGGGTCTGAAGTCGATGATCGGCGGTGAGCTCAAGGGGCTCACCAAGACGCTGGTGCAGACCCGCAACCAGGCCATGGAGCGGCTCGTCGAGCAGGCACGCGCGCGGGGCGCCAACGCGGTGCTGGCCTTCCGCTTCGACGTGACCGAGGCGGCGGACGCCGGCACGGAGGTGTGCGCCTACGGCACGGCCGTGGTCCTGGTCCGGGAGTGACCGCCCGGGGCCCGGGTGCCGGGCACCCGGGCCCCTTTTTCCTCCGGCATGTACGCGGCGTTCCTACGACGTGTGCCGCTCGGCGTTGGCGACGATCGCGTCGTGCAGGTACGCGGCCAGGCCCGGCCGGATCTTCTCGTAGGTGGCGGTGAAGCGCGGGTCGGCGACGTACATCCGCGCCAGGCAGGTGTGCATCTCGTGACCGCAGTCGTAGTAGCTGCCGGAGATGAACCGGCGGTGCTCCTCGGCCACGTCCATGGCGGCCTCGGAACGGGCCGGTGTGCCCGCGTCGAGCAGCGCCGCCATGCGCCGGTGGATCGCGTTCTGCTCCTCGGTGAGCCGCTTCCAGTCCTCCTTGGTGTACGAGGCGGTACGGCGCCGGGACTGCCGGTACGCCTCCGTGCCGCCCCAGCGCTGCCCGACCTCGTCGGCGTATCGCTCGGGGTCGTGGTCGCCGAAGACCTCGAACCGCTCCTGAGGGGTGAGATCGATGCCCATCCTGCGTGCCTCCATGGCGTGCTCCACGGCCGCGGCCATCTCCCTCAGCTTCTCGATCCGGGCGGTCAGCAGTTCGTGCCGGCGGCGCAGGTGCGCGGCCGGATCCGCCTCCGGGTCGTCGAGCAGGGCCGCGACCTCCTCGAGCGGGAAGCCGAGCTCCCGGTAGAACAGGATCTGCTGCAGCCGGTCGAGATCCGCGTCGCCGTAGCGCCGGTGGCCCGCGTGGCTGCGCTCGCCGGGGACGAGCAGGCCGATGTCGTCGTAGTGGTGCAGGGTGCGCACCGTCACTCCGGCGAATCCGGCGACCTGTCCCACGGAGTAGCTCACTTCCGCTCCTTTCTCGGTACGCGGTCCACAGTGGCTCCTCACGCCGCGTGAGGTGCAAGCGTGTTTCGTTCCGGATGTGTGTCGCTTTCGTCCGCTTATCGTGAGCCCGTGGCCCAGGACACCGCGCAGCAGGCACCGACCGCCCCGGCGGCCCCGGCCCGAGCCCTGCTGCCGCTGATCCTGCCCGCACTGGTGGTCGGGGTCGGGTCCAGTCTGCTGTTCCTGCTGGTGAGCGGGGTGGCGGAGCGGTTACAGGGGGTTGTGTGGGAGAGCCTGCCCGATGCTCTGGGCATCGGGCGCTACTCGGTCGTCTGGATGCTGGTCGTGCTCACGGCGACGGGTGCCCTGGTGGGACTGGTGGTGTGGAGGGCCCCGGGGCACGCCGGACCGGACCCGGCGACGCTGGGTCTGACGGCCGCCCCGGTGGCGCCGGCCGTGCTGCCGGGGTTGCTGGTGGCCGCCGTGCTCGTGCTGGCCGGCGGGCCGAGCCTCGGCCCCGAGAGCCCCCTCATCATGGCGAACGCGGCCCTGGCGTTCGCGCTGGGCCGCCGGCTGCTGCCCCGGCTGCCGGGCGCGCTGTGGCCGGTGCTGGCGGAGGCGGCGACGATCGGCGCCCTGTTCGGTACCCCGGTGGCCGCCGCGCTCGTCGTCTCCGAGGCGCTGGCCGGGCGGCCGGCCAAGGGGGCGCTGTGGGACAACCTCTTCGCGCCGCTGGCCGCCGGGACCGCGGGCGCCCTGACGACCGCGCTGGTCGCCCGCCCCACCTTCGACCTGGGTCTGCCTCCCCTCGGCCGGCCGCACTGGGGCGACCTCCTGGCCGCGCTGGTGACCGCCTTCGCGGCCGCGCTGCTCGGCCTGCTCGCCGTGTACGCCTTCCCCCACGTCCACCGTGCCTTCTCCCGGCTCGGGCATCCGATGCTGGTCCTTCCCGCCGGTGGGCTCGTGCTCGGTCTGCTGGCGGTGCTCGGCGGTCCCCTGACGCTCTTCAAGGGGCTGTCGGAGGTCGCGGAACTGGCCCGCGATCCCGGGGCCTGGACGGCGGGGCAGTTCGCGACCATGACCGTGGTGAAGCTGGCCGCGCTGCTGGTCGCCGCGTCCTGCGGGTTCCGCGGCGGGCGGATCTTCCCGTCCGTGTTCGTCGGCGCCGCCTTCGGGCTGACCGCGCACGCCCTCGTGCCCGCGGTGCCCGAGTCGCTCGGCGTGGCGGCGGGCGTGCTGGGCATGCTCCTGGCCGTCACCCGGCAGGGCTGGGTGAGCCTGTTCACGGCCGCGGTACTCGTGTCCTCGCCGGCCGTCCTGGCTCTGCTGTGCGCCGCCTCGCTGCCGGCCTGGCTGCTGGTGACCGGCAGGCCGCTGATGCAGCTCGGGAAGGACGGTACGGCGATCCGCTGACCCCGCAGCCCCTCCCCCGCCCCCTCGAACCCCCGGCCCCAGGAACCCATCGATCGCGTCGATCCCGCAGGAGACAGCCCATGCCGCTGCACCGAGGACACGAGAAGCCCGACGAGCGCCCCCTGTCGGTCAACCCCTTCTACGGGGAGGCGAATCCGGCCGTCGAGATGGCCGAGGCGCCGCCCAAGCACCGGCTCGGCGAGACGCCCCTGCCGCCCTCGACGGCGTACCAGCTCGTGCACGACGAACTGATGCTGGACGGCAACTCCCGGCTGAATCTGGCGACGTTCGTCACGACCTGGATGGAGCCGCAGGCCGGCGTCCTGATGAACGAGTGCCGCGACAAGAACATGATCGACAAGGACGAGTACCCGCGCACCGCCGAACTGGAGCGGCGCTGTGTGGCGATGCTCGCCGACCTGTGGAACGCGCCGGACCCCTCGGCCGCCGTGGGCTGTTCGACGACCGGGTCGAGCGAGGCGTGCATGCTCGCGGGGATGGCGCTCAAGCGGCGCTGGGCACGGCGCAACGCCGACCGCTACCCCGGGCGGGATGCCCGTCCGAACCTCGTCATGGGCGTCAACGTCCAGGTGTGCTGGGAGAAGTTCTGCAACTTCTGGGAGGTCGAGGCCCGTCAGGTCCCCATGGACGGCGACCGCTACCACCTCGACCCGCAGGCCGCCGCCCGGCTGTGCGACGAGAACACCATCGGGGTCGTCGGCATCCTCGGCTCCACCTTCGACGGCTCCTACGAGCCGATCGCCGACCTGTGCGCGGCCCTGGACGCCCTCCAGGAGCGCACGGGCCTCGACATCCCGGTGCACGTCGACGGCGCCTCGGGCGGCATGATCGCGCCCTTCCTCGACGAGGACCTGGTCTGGGACTTCCGGCTCCCGCGGGTGGCCTCGATCAACACCTCGGGCCACAAGTACGGGCTGGTGTACCCGGGTGTCGGCTGGGCACTGTGGCGGGACGGCGAGGCGCTGCCCGAGGAGCTGGTCTTCCGGGTCAACTACCTGGGCGGTGACATGCCGACCTTCGCACTGAACTTCTCCCGGCCCGGCGCGCAGGTGGTGGCGCAGTACTACTCGTTCCTGCGACTGGCCCGCGAGGGCTACCGGCTGGTGCAGCAGAGCGCCCGGGACGTGGCCCGCCACCTCGCCGAACGGGTCGAGGCGCTCGGCGACTTCCGGCTGCTGACCCGCGGCGACGAGTTGCCGGTGTTCGCCTTCACCACGGCGCCGGAAGTCGAGGCCTACGACGTGTTCGACGTCTCCCGGCGGCTGCGCGAGAACGGCTGGCTGGTGCCCGCGTACACCTTCCCGCCGAACCGGGAGGACCTGTCAGTCCTTCGCGTGGTCTGCCGCAACGGGTTCTCGGCCGACCTCGCCGAGCTGTTCCTCGACGACCTCGGCCGCCTGCTGCCCCAACTGCGCCGCCAGCCGCACCCGCTGACCCGGGACAAGAACGCGGCCACCGGGTTCCACCACTAGGGTCTTTCTAGAACGGGAATCCGCTCCGGCCGTGCTGGACCGAGATCCACTTCAGGGTGGTGAAGGCGTCCAGGGTCGTCTCGCCGTTCAGACGGCCGATGCCGGAGTGCTTCTCGCCGCCGAAGGGGACGAGCGGCTCGTCGTGGACGGTGCCGTCGTTCACGTGGAACATGCCGGTGTCGATCCGCCGGGCGAAGGCGACACCCCGTTCGACATCCGCCGTGTGTACGGCGCCGCTGAGGCCGTAAGGGGTGTCGTTGACGATCCGGACCGCCTCCTCCTCGCCGTCGAACGGGACGACGAAGGCGACCGGCCCGAAGACCTCCTGGCGGAGCAGGGAGGAGTCGGCGGGCAGGTCCGTCAGGACCGACGGCTCGACGAGGTTGTCGGTGGTGGCGCCGCGCAGCAGGGCGGTGGCCCCCTCGGCGATCGCCTGCTGGACGACACCCGACAGCGCGTACGCCTGCGTGGAGTTGATCACCGGGCCGATGACGGTCTCCGGGTCGCGCGGGTCGCCGACCTTCAGCGAACCGACCTTGGCGACGAACTTCGCGGTGAACTCCTCGGCGATCGAGCGGTCCACCAGGATCCGGTTCGCGGCCATGCAGACCTGGCCCTGGTGGACGTACCGGCTGAAGACGGCCGCGTCGACCGCGTAGTCGAGGTCGGCGTCGTCCAGGACCACGACCGCGCTGTTGCCCCCGAGTTCCAGGACCGAGCGCTTGAAGTGGGAGGCGCAGACGGTGGCGACGTGGCGGCCGACCTGGTCGGAGCCGGTGAAGGAGATGACCTTGGGGACGGGGTGCTCGATGAAGGCGTCGCCGATCTCGGCTATGTCCGTGATGACGACGTTGAGCAGACCCGCCGGCAGACCCGCGTCCTCGAAGATCTTCGCGATCAGGGAGCCGCCGGTGACCGGGGTGTCCTGGTGCGGCTTGAGCACCACGCCGTTGCCGAGGGCGAGCGCCGGGGCGACCGACTTCAGGGACAGCAGGAAGGGGAAGTTGAAGGGGCTGATGACGCCCACGACACCGACCGGCACCCGGTAGAGGCGGTTCTCCTTGCCGTCGACCGGGGAGGGCAGGATCTTCCCTGCGGGCCGCAGCGCCAGGTGGATCGACTCGCGCAGGAACTCCTTGGCGAGGTGCAGTTCGAAAGCTGCCTTCAGACGGGTGCCGCCGAGCTCGGCGATGATCGCGTCGGTGATCTCCGGCTCCCGCTCCTCGACCAGCCGCAGCGCCCTCTCGAAGACGGCCCTGCGCGCGTAGGCGTTGGTCGCGGCCCACTCCTTCTGGACGCGGGCGGCCGCACGGTAGGCCTGATCCACCTCGTCGACCGTGGCTATGGTGACCGAGGCCAGCTTCTCCCCGTCATAGGGATTGAAGTCGATGATGTCCCAGGAACCGGTCCCCGGGCGCCACTCGCCGTCGATGTACTGCTGGGCCAGTTCGGTGAAGTAGGACGACATGCGCTCCCTCGATCCCCTGCCGCGAGACGGTCGAAGCAGTCGGAGCCCCGGATCAACCCCCGATCACTTCTTCATGGTCTGATCGCGTGTCATCGTACTTGCGAGCGACGCGAGTTGGGCGCCCGATGCCTGTTTCCGGAGGGTTTCCCTACGACAGCTGGAGCAGCCCGCGCAGCAGGTCGCGGCTCTCGTCCGGGCCGGGTCCGTCGTGCTGGAGTTCCTCCAGCGTCCGCTCGTACTGGGCGACGTCCTCGGGCTTGTCCAGGTAGAGGGCGCTGGTGAGCTGCTCCAGGTAGACCACGTCCGACAGGTCCGACTCGGGGAAGCTGAGGATGGTGAAGGCCCCGGACTCGCCGGCGTGCCCGCCGAGGCTGAACGGCATGATCTGCAGCCGTACGCTGGGCCGCTCGGACATCTCGATCAGGTGCTGCAACTGCCCGCGCATCACGTCACGGTCGCCGTGGGGACGGCGCAGGGCGGCCTCGTCCAGGACGATGTGGAGGTCGGGCGCGTTCTCCGAGACGAGGTACTTCTGCCGCTCCATGCGCAGCGCCACCCGCCGCTCCACGTCGGCCTCGCTCGCGCCCTGCATACCGCGCCGGACCACCGCCCGGGCGTACGCCTCGGTCTGCAGCAGTCCGTGCACGAACTGCACCTCGTAGACGCGGATCAGCGACGCCGCGCCCTCCAGTCCCACATAGGTGGGGAACCAGTTCGGCAGGACGTCGGAGTAACTGTGCCACCAGCCCGCGACGTTGGCCTCCCTGGCGAGGGAGACCAGCGAGGTGCGCTCCGTCTCGTCCGTGATGCCGTACAGGGTCAAGAGGTCTTCCACGTCTCGGGTCTTGAAGCTCACCCGGCCCAACTCCATCCGGCTGATCTTCGATTCCGAGGCGCGGATCGAGTACCCGGCCGCCTCGCGCGTGATCCCCCGCGCTTCGCGCAGCCGCCTGAGTTGCGAGCCGAGCAGCATGCGCCGCACCACCGATCCTGGCTCTCCCGCGCTCACGTCCGCCAGCCTCCCCAACCGTCTTCAAGGCCCGCAGTCTGCCACTAATTCACTCCGAGCTGTACTCGCGCGATTACGGAAACGGAAAGTGATCAAGGAATATGCACGGGCGCCCGCCGGGCGGGAGGCCGGCGGATGACAGGAAGATGGCGGAAAAAATGGCCAGTAAGCGGTACGGGGAGGCTCATTTCGGTCGCGTGCACGTGCATCTGCCCTTGCATCTGCTCTGCGCATCCGAAACCATGGTCTCGCGCCACCGCTGCATCGCAACGACCGCGGATTACCGGGAGTGCCTCGCATGGGGACGAATGGATCGACCATGCTCGAGCCGTTACGGCTGGGCCTTCCCCCGCTGGATCCCGCGGCCGTGGCCAGCGCGGCCTCCTGCGCGCTGCCCGCCCGCTACGAAGCGGTGCGCGAGGCGAGACGGTTCACCCGCACGACCCTTGACCGCTGGGAGCTGGACGACCGGTTCGAGGACGTCTGCCTGGTGGTCTCCGAACTGGTCACCAACGCCCTGCGGCACGGACTGCCGGAGCTCGCGCCGGAGCCCGCGTGCGACCACGACTCGCCCGTGCGGCTGCATCTGCTGCGCTGGACGGGGCGGCTGGTGTGCGCGGTGCGCGACCCCAGCCGGGAGAGCCCGGTCGCCCGCGTGACGGACGACTTCTCGGCGGAGTCGGGCCGCGGCCTCTTCCTCGTCGACTCCTTCAGCGACGGCTGGGGCTGGCACCCGCTGACGGGCACCCTGGACGGCAAGGTGGTCTGGGCACTCTTCCGGCTGCCGCCCGCCGAATGACGAACCGCGGCCCTCTTCCGCGCCGCGGTTCTACGCGCGTCACCGCGTGTCGCGCCCCGGTCGCCCGGGGTGACGCACCCTGACCGGAGGGCATGTCAGCCCGCTATCAGGTGGTCGAACTCCCCGTCCTTGATGCCGAGGAGCATCGCCTCGATCTCCGCGCGCGTGTAGACGAGCGCGGGACCGTCGGGGAAGCGGGAGTTGCGCACCGCCACATCTCCGCCCGGCAGTCGCGCGAACTCCACGCAGGAGCCCTGCGAGTTGCTGTGCCGGCTCTTCTGCCAGGCCACTCCGCGCAGCCCTGCCGCCGCCATGCCGTTGTACACGTCGCCCCCGTACCCGCCCTCGACGTCGTGGTCCACAGGTCGCTCCCCGGTGGTGCACTGGCTGGTATGGCCATTGATGCATCGGTCAACTGATCCGGATCATAGCCCTGTTCACATGCAGGTGCGCGCGCAGATGCACGTGCACGATGAGTGGTTCAGCGGTTACAGGCTGCCGTCCGCCTCACCCGAGCCGCTCCAGCGTCTGCCCCAGAACGCGCAGGACATGCGAGCGCCACCCCCCGTCCATGATCTTTCGCGCCATCATCTGTGCCGGGTCGTCCGGATCGAATCCGTCGTGCACCAGGAAGAGACGCGTGCCGCGGCCTTCCTGTTCCAACGTCCAGGTGAGTGTCCAGTCCGCGGGATTGGCCGGATCGGCGTCCCTCCAGCGGACGGACAGCATCCGCTGGACGTCGTAGGCGAGGACCTCCACGTCGACGACGCCGGAGAAGCGGGAACTGGGACGCGGGACGGAGGTCATCCGGTAGCGGTGGCCGACCTCCAGGCGGAAGTCCGCGGCACCCGGCATCTGCCACTGCGCGAGAAGCGAGGGCTCGGTGAGGGCCCGCCAGACCTTGGCCGGCCGGTGCGGGTAGAACTGGTCGACGCGGATCGTGGTGAGGTCGTCGTGGGGGTCGGTGCTCATGTGCGATCGCCGTGGGGTGTGGGGGGCTCGGGCGCGGTCACCGCAAGGCTCGGCGCTCAGGTGGGGCTGTCGTCCGGCATACGGTCCAGCAGCGCGCCGAGTTCCTTCATCCGGCCGCGCCAGAACCGCTCGTACGGGTGGAGCCAGTCCTGCACCTCCGCCAGCGGGGCCGCCTCCAGACGGTAGATGCGCTGCCGTCCGGAGCGCTGTTCGGAGACGAGGCCGGCCTCCCGGAGCACCTTGAGGTGTTCCGAGAGGCTGGGGCGGCGCATGGCGAAGCGGTCGGCCAGCTCCTGGACGGGCTGGGGCCCCTCCTCGCGCAGCAGCCGCAGCACCTCGCGGCGGGTGGCGTTGGCGAGCGCGGCGAAGACGCGGTCCTCGGCGGCGGTGTCCGTCCCCTTCATGCGGTGCTCGTCCCGTTCATGGCGGCGGTCAGAAGCCTTCCTTCTCCGTCAGCAGCATCAGGCCGTTGCCGTCGGGGTCCGCGAAGGAGGCCATGCGGCCCCAGGGCAGGTCGTCCGGACCCTGCACCGGGATGCCCGCCTGCGCGAGCCGCGCGCAGTCGGCGTCGACATCGGTCGTGACCAACATGATCCCCCGTGCCGATCCGGGCTCGAAACCCCCCATCCCCGGTCCGGAGAGCGTGAAGACCGTCTGCGCGCCGGCGGGCGCCACCTGAAGCCAGCGCCCCTGGGGCATGTCGCGGTCGGCGACGGTCTCGAAGCCGAGGACGTCCGTGTAGAAGCGCAGCGCGCGGTCCTGGTCATCGACGGGGAGGGTGATGAAGGAGGCGTGAGTGATGTTCATGGGGACGACTTTAGGTAGGAGATTCCCTACGCGTCAACCGTAGGGAATCTCCTACCTGTCGTCCGCCCACGCCGGCAGCCGCTGCCGCTGGGCCGTGACCCGGGTGCCAGGCCGCCCTCCGGGAGAAGCAGGGCACGCCCACGCGGCACGATGCTGCCGCCGTGCCGATCGGAAGGCGCGCCCTGGGATGCCCGATCCGGCGTCGGCCGGCACCGCCCCCACCGCACCCGCGTGGGGCGGTGGGGCATCGGACCGTCCAGGCCCGACCGGACACCCCGGGGCGTGAACACGGCTGAGCACGAGCCCTGGACCCAGGACTCACTCCCGCTCGGTCCATAGGAACGGTCCGAAAGGCCTCCTGGCAGGGCCCGGCCTTGGTAGCTTGCTGCGGTCGTACCGGCCGCCGGACGGCCGGCCGGGCCGAGGCTGGGGGCTTTCCGATGACGACGGCGACCAAGGCGACGACGGCTGACAGGGCGACGGGGGTGAGCGCGGCGACGCGGATCGCGGCCGCGGTCCTGCTCGGCGCGCTCGCGCTCTCCGGGTGCGACAGCGGCGGCTCCGGTGACACGGGCGGTGCCACCGCGACCCCCGGCGCGACCGCGCCCTCGACCGGCGGCGACGACGGCGCGGGCGATCCGGCCGCCGATGGTGACGGCGTGGACGGCAGTTGGCTCACCACCAACGGTGGCAGGGCCGTGGCTCTGATCGTCAACGGCAAGCAGGCAGCGCTCTTCTCGACCGGCCGGACCATCTGCACCGGAACGGCGGCCGAGGAGGGCGCGCGGCACGTGATCCGTCTCGACGCGTGCAAGTCCCGTACGACCGGCACGGTGGACTCCGTCAACAGCACCACGCTCCGCGTTACCTGGGAGGGTGGTCTCGGCACGGAGACGTACACGCGGTCGACCGGCGGGGCACTACCGTCGGGCCTGCCAACGGCGAGCCTGGGCTCCTGACGTTCGCGAAGCCGATCGCGGGGCGGGCAACCGCGCGGCGCGCTCATGCGTGATGATCCCCGGGCATCGTCACGACCCAAGGGACCAGTTCATGCGCGCCATTCCGCTCACCGTCACCGCTCTCACCGCGGCCCTCCTGCTCACCGCCTGCGGCAGCGGCGGTGACGACACCGGCTCCGGGGACAAGAACACCGGCAGCACGGCCTGCCGGATCGGCGGGCTCGGGGTCCAGGTCGGCCCCGCCAACGCCGCGCCCGCCGCCGGGGACACGGGCGATGTGCCCGTCACCGTCACCAACCGGGGTGCCCGGTGCACCTTGGAGGGCTTCCCGGGCGTCACCCTGTCCGCCGGCAAGGCCACGGCGACCGTCCCGCAGGACACGTCCGGCAAGCCGCAGAGGCTCAACCTGGCCAAGGGCGACACGGCGTCCTTCACCCTCACCTACGTGCGGGCCAAGGAGGGCGGCGCCAAGAGCCTCGCGGTGACGTCGCTGAAGCTCCGCCTGCCCGGAGCGTCCGACAGCCAGGACTTCCCGTGGTCCTACGGCCCGGTCCAGGGCAAGAAGGACGCGGGCGACCCGGACGCCTCGGTGACGGCCTTCCAGCCGGCCGGCGACTGACCGCGACGTCCCTCACGCGGGTGGCGGCGGACCACGACGCCGGTCGCGCGGATGGTTCACGCGGGTGGCGACCGGCCGCGGCGCCGTCACGCGGGTGGTGCGGCCCGTCGGCCGAGTGGCGGGCGGGACTTCACCTGGGCCCGGTCCGCCGCCCGGGCCCCCTCCTCCCAGCCCTCCGTGTCGCTCACCCCGCGCAGCCGGGTGGTGGTCGTCTCCGGGAACAGGCGGTCCACGCGGTCGGTGACCGCGACGTCCCGGGTCGCCAGCACGGGCAGCAGGTCCGCGGTGACCTGGGCCTCGGCGGCGGCCGCGAGGCGGGCGCCGACCCGGTGGGCGTAGGCGGCGAGGAAGGACTGCCGGAAGGTCTTCGTCCGCTTTCGCCCGCCCGCCCGCTGGGCGGCCTCCGCCCTGGTCATCGCGGTGGTGGCCTGGACCAGCAGCGAGGCGTGCAGCAGTTCGACGACCTCCAGGTCGGCTTCGAAGCCGACGACGGTGGAGAAACCGAGGGCCTCGTTCCACACGGCGCGGCAGTGGTTGGCGGTGGCGACGGCGTCCAGCAGCACGGCCTTGGCCTGTTCGTACGGCGGCTCGACACCGATCCGGCAGGCGCCGGGGGCGTCGGGCGCCTGGGCGCGGGCCGCGAGCAGCGCCTCGTCCACGCTGTGCCGCGCCATCAGCTCCTGCGCCTTCGCGGTGAGCGCCTCCGCCTCCTCCGGGTACCCGGTCGCCTCCGCCTTGGCGAGCAGCGCCCGGATCCGGGTGAGCATGCGGGACTCGGCCCGGGGCGCGGGCGCGGTCTCGTCCAGCGGTTCGAGCACGGGGAGCCGCAGCAGCAGGCGGTAGAGCTCCAGGACGGTGGTGGCGTGCGAGAAGCGGTCGGCGCGGGGCGGTTCCCCGCTGGGCAGTGCGTCGAGCTGGGCGCTCCAGCGCGGGCCGCGCGGCCGGTCGTCGGCCGCCTGCGCGCGGACGAGCGCCGCGAGCAACTGTGCGTGGGCCTCGTCGAGTTCCCGCCGGACGAGCCGCGCGACATCGGCGGGCTGCCAACCGCGCCGCCACGCCGTCGCCACGAACTCCCGTCCACGCCTCAGGAGTTCGGCGTCCACCGCGGGATCGGCCGCCAGCAGGGAGGCACCGGTGTCGAGGGCGTCGTCGGTGGGTGCGTACAGGGCGGCCCGGAAGGCCCGGTCGACGGTGTTGGACGTACTCACCGCTCGATCGTGCCATGAGCCGCCCGAAACTCTGTCCACACCCTGTGGACAACCATCCGCCCCCGAAAGCGGCAGGGGTGTCAACCCAAGGTTGACACTCGGAGGGTGCGCAACCTACGGTTGACACATGACGAACCCCACCATCAGGTCGAGCGTCCGTCTGGACGACCTCATCTCGGCCATCAAGACCGTCCACCAGGAACCCCTCGAACAGCTCCAGGACGCCGTGCTCGCCGCCGAGCACCTGGGCGAGGTGGCGGACCACCTCATCGGGCACTTCGTCGACCAGGCCCGGCGCTCCGGCGCCTCCTGGACCGACATCGGCAGGAACATGGGCGTCACCCGGCAGGCCGCGCAGAAGCGGTTCGTGCCCAAGGAGTCGGCCGACCTCGATCCCAGTCAGGGCTTCAGCCGCTACACGCCCCGCGCCCGCAAGGTGGTCATGGCCGCCCACGAGGAGGCCAAGGCCGCCAGGAGCGCCGAGGGAACGCCCGCGCACCTGGTCCTCGGGCTGCTCATCGAACCGGAGGCCATGGCCGCGCAGGCCGTAGAGGCCCAGGGCGTCACCCTGGACGCCGTCCGCGAGGCCGCGACCGCCGCCCTGCCGCCGGCGTCCGACGACGCCCCCGAGCTGGTCCCCTACGGCTCGGCCGCCAAGAAGGCCCTGGAACTCACCTTCCGCGAGGCCCTGCGCCTCGGGCACAACTACATCGGCACCGAGCACATCCTGCTGGCCCTGCTGGAGCTGGAGAACGGCGAGGGCGTCCTCAGCGGCCTCGGCCTGGACAAGGCGCGCACCGAGGAGTACGTGGCGGCGGCCCTGGCGGAGCTGGTGGAGGACCGGTCCCGGCAGGACGAGGACCAGGAGCCGCGGACGGACGGCGGACAGGAGGGCTGACCTGCCCGGACAGGGCGACTGGCCTCCCCGGACCTGCCCGGACCGGACGGCTGACCCGCCCGGACTGGACGGCTGACCTACCTGGACTGGACGGCTGACCCGCCCGGACAGGGGCTGCCGACCTGCCCGGACAAGGCTGCCGACCGCCCTCCTGAGCGGCAGGCCGGAGCCCGTTGTCAGACCTGCCTGCGACACTCGCCGACATGACCGACCGGTGGGCTCTGGCACCGGCCGAGGACGGCGGCGCCGAGGTCGCCCCCCTCGGCCGGGACGGCCTGCCCGCCGGCCCGGTGCACCGTGCCGCGGACCTCGCGGAGGCGGTCCGCGGCAGGCCGGACGTCGCACGATGGGTGTGGCGGGCCACCGCCGACGTCTATCCCCGCCTGCTCGCCGCGGGCGTGCGGGTGGAGCGGTGCTACGACATCGAGGACGCCGAGACGCTCCTCCTCGGCCACGAGGGGCGCCACGGCGAGCCCCGCTCGGCCGCCGCCGCGCTGGCCCGGCTGCGCGGCGGCCCCGTACCGGCGGACCCGCCGCACCGGTCCGCCGAACCGGGCGCGCAGTCCTCGCTCTTCGAGCCGCAGGGGGTGCGCCTGCCGCTGACGGACCTGATCACGGTCTACGCCGAGCAGCAGCGGCGGCACGAACGAGCCGAGCACCCCGACCGCATGCGCCTGCTGACCGCCGCCGAGTCGGCGGGCACGCTGGTGGCGGCCGAGATGAACCGCGCGGGCCTGCCCTGGCGCGCGGACGTGCACCGCGAGGTGCTGCACGAACTGCTCGGCGAGCGGTACGCGGGCGGCGGCGAGCCCCGCCGCCTGGCCGAACTCGCGGACGAGGTGTCCGCGGCCTTCGGCCACCGGGTGCGGCCGGATCTGCCCGCCGACGTGGTCAAGGCCTTCGCCCGGGCCGGGATCAGGGTGAAGTCCACCCGCCGCTGGGAGCTCCGGTCCGTCGACCACCCGGCCGTCGAACCTCTGCTGGAGTACAAGAGGCTGTACCGGATCTGGGTCGCCCACGGCTGGTCCTGGCTGCAGGACTGGGTGCGCGAGGGCCGGTTCAGACCGGAGTTCCTCGCCGGCGGCACGGTCACCGGCCGCTGGGTGACCAACGGCGGAGGCGCGCTCCAGATCCCGAAGGTCATCCGCCGGGCCGTGGTGGCCGACCCCGGCTGGCGGCTGGTCGTGGCCGACGCCGCCCAGATGGAGCCGCGGGTGCTGGCGGCCATCTCCCGCGACCCGGGGCTGATGGAGGTGGCGGGCCGGGACGCCGACCTCTACCAGTCGGTGTCCGACCGGGCCTTCTCCGGCGACCGCGCCCAGGCGAAACTCGCCGTGCTCGGCGCGGTCTACGGGCAGACCTCCGGCGACGGGCTGAAGAACCTCGCCGCCCTCAGACGCCGCTTCCCGAAGGCGGTGGCGTACGTCGACGAGGCCGCGCGGGCCGGCGAGGAGGGCCGGCTCGTACGGACCTGGCTGGGCCGCACCTGTCCCCCGGCCGCCGGGACGGGCGAGGACGCCGACGGGGAGGCGGGCCTCCCGCAGGACGACCCGGCCGCCGCGCCACCCGCCGACCAGGGCTGGATGCCGGGGTACGCGTCCACCAACTCGCGTGCCCGCGGCCGCTTCGCCCGCAACTTCGTCGTGCAGGGCAGCGCCGCCGACTGGGCCCTGCTGCTGCTCGCCGCACTGCGCCGCACCTGCCGTGACCTGGCGGCCGAGCTGGTCTTCTTCCAGCACGACGAGGTGATCGTGCACTGCCCGCAGGAGGAGACGGACGCGGTCGTCGAGGCGATCCGGCAGGCCGCGGAACTGGCGGGGCGGCTGACGTTCGGCGAGACCCCGGTGCGGTTCCCGTTCACCACGGCGGTGGTGGAGTGCTACGCCGACGCGAAGTGAACGGTCCCGGCCCCGGCGGTTGCGTTCTCGTGGGTCGAACGGGCCGGGCAGCGGCCGGACATGGCCGGACGGGGTCAGACGACCGGCGGCCGGCCGAGCCGGGTCAGCCGCCACACGGTCCGCCAGCGCATGGGCCGCCGCTCCCCCGCCGGCTCGCGCACCCCCTCCACGAACCCGCCGCACCAGGCCCGCAGTCCGGCGAGCGACCGGGTCCGCGCCAGGGTCAGGAGCGTCCACACACCGAGGTGGACCGGGATCAGCGGCAGCGGCAGCCGACGCCTGACCAGCCAGACCCGGTTGCGGGCGGTGACCCGGTAGTAGACGGCGTGCCGCGCGGGCGAGGTCTTCGGATGCCGCAGGAGCAGCTCGGGCGCGTAGAGGATCTTCCAGCCGGCGTCGGCGGCGCGCCAGGCCAGGTCGGTCTCCTCGTGCGCGAAGAAGAACTCCGCGGGCCAGTCCCCGGTCTGCTCCAGCATCGCCATCCGCAGGGCGTGCCCGCCGCCGAGGAACCCGGTGACGTACCCGCCCCGCATCGGGTCCGACCCGCCGATCCGCGGCACGTGCCGCTGCTGGGTCTCGCCGTTCTCGTCGGCGATGCGGAAGCCGACGATGCCGAGGCGCGGGTCGGCGGCGTACAGGTCCCGTACCCGGCGCAGTACGTCGGCGTCGACCAGGAGCCCGTCGTCGTCCAGTTCCACGACCACGTCGACGTCCCCGAACTCCCGCAGCCGGGTCAGGGCGGCGTTGCGCCCGCCGGGGCAGCCGAGGTTCTCGTCGAGGTCGACCGCCGTGACCTCACCGGGCAGGGACAGCCGACGGGCGAACTCGGGCAGCCGGCAGCCGTTGCCGACGATCACGATGCGGGCGGGTGCGAGATCCTGCTTGGCCACTGACTCCAGCAGGGCGTCGACCCCGGCAGGCCGGTTGCCCATGGTCACCACCGCGACAGCGATCCTCGGCTCCACCACGGCCCTCATCCCATCCGACGACGGCGCCCGCGCGGCGCCCCTCGTTCACCAGGATGTCGCCCCGGCGGCGCCGGTTGCCCTGACGCCACCTCACTTTGGTTGCTCTTACCCGCGCCTCACCTCAACCCACCCGAAACCGTCATGAAAACCGCACGCCTGGACGTGAGTTCGTCAGCCACCCGGGTGATGTCCGCCGAAATCCGCGCCGTCACCCGGTCGGGTACTGTCCGGTGAAAGATGTCCGGGAGAGCCGCTTCAGCCGTGTTTGTTCCCCGATCATGCCCGAGTGAGCATGCAACGCCGAAGTTCCGCACGCCGCCGGGTCGTTCCGGCCGCCGTGGGCTCCCTCCTCGCCCTGTCCCTCCTGTCCGCCGTGCCCGCCGGCGCCCAGCCCGCCGCCGGAGCGCAACAGGCCGCTGAGACACAACCCGGCGGCGGGCTCCCGTCGCGTGCCGTGCCGCAGTCCCGGCCGGTGACGGCCGCGGAGGCCCGTACGGACGCCTACCTGAGATCGCTGCGCTCCCGGCCCGCGTCACTGCGCGGCTTCTTCGTGAGCCTGCCCAAGGGCGGGGACCTGCACAACCACCTGTCCGGCGCGGTGTCCACGGAGTATCTGATCGAGCTGGCCGCCGAGGACGGGCTGTGCGTCGAGACAGCGACGCTGACCGCCGTCGCGCCGCCGTGCGGGCCCGGCACCCGCCCCGCGGCGGACGCCCGGAGGGACCACGCCTTCCACGACGCGCTGGTCCGCGCCTGGTCCATGCAGGACTTCCCGCCCGGCGGTAACGGCCACGACCACTTCTTCGACACCTTCGGGAAGTTCGGCGAGGTGACCTGGCGGCACCGGGGCAAGCTGCTCGCCCAGGTCGCCGACCACGTCGCGGGCCAGAACCAGTTCTATCTGGAGACCATGGTCAGCCCGGCCTCCGACGGCGCGAAGCAACTGGCCGCCGAGGTCGGCTGGGACGCCGATCTCGCCGCCCTGCACCGCAAGCTGGTGGCAGGCGGCAAGCTCGACAGGCTGGTCGCCGCGGCCCGCAAGGAGGCCGACGACGGCGACGCCGAGTTCCGCGCGACCGGGCATTGCGGCACCCGCCGGGCCCGGCCCGGCTGCCGGCTCACCGTCCGCTGGATCTCCCAGGCCTCCCGGGGCAGCGCCCCGGAGCGGGTCTTCACCCAGCTCGCCCTGGGCATGCGGCTGGCCGAGCGCGACCCGCGCTTCGTCGCGGTCAACCTCGTCCAGCCGGAGGACGGGAACGTCGCGCTGCGCGACTACAGCCTTCAGATGCGCATGGTCCACTATCTGCGCGGCGCGTATCCGAGGGCTCATGTCACGCTGCACGCAGGCGAGTTGTGGACCGGACTGGTCAAGCCGCAGGACCTGGAGTTCCACATCGAGGAGGCCGTCGACGTCGCCCGCACCCAGCGCGTCGGGCACGGCGTCGACCTCGTCCACGAGGACGGCTGGCAGCGCACGGCCCGCACCATGGCCGCCCGCCAGGTCGCCGTCGAAGTGCCCTTCTCCAGCAACGCCCAGATCCTCGGCGTGAAGGGCGCCGAACACCCCTTCACCACGTACCGCCGCTTCGGCGTCCCCATCGTGCTGGCCACCGACGACCCCGGCGTGTCCCGGATCGACATCAGCCACGAGTACCAGTACGCCGCCGCGACCTACGGCCTGTCCTACCCCGAGCTGAAGGACCTCGCGCGCGCCTCGCTCCAGTACGCCTTCCTGCCCGGGGCGAGCCTGTGGCAGGGCAATCCCACCACCGGGGGCTACCGGGTCGTGCCCGCCTGCCGCGGTGAACGCCCCGGCCTGTCCGTACAGTCCGCGGCGTGTCAGCGTCTGCTGTACGGCAGCCCCAGGGCGGAACTCGAATGGCGCCAGGAGGCGGCCTTCGCCACCTTCGAACGCACACACGCCCGCACGACCCGCTGAACCCCACCCTCCGCGCGCCCTCCCCCGGGTGCGCGGAGGAACAGATTCCGGGAGGCCGCCACCCGTTGTCCGCGCGTGGCGCGCATGCCGCGGCCGGACGGTGGGACTACGGCCTGCCGATCATGCACGGATCACGGCGCGCACCACCGCTCGCCGCGCTACTGCTCCGAGTCGGGCGGCAGCAGCCCGTCGACGGACAGCCCTTCCAGACCATCCAGCCCTTCCAGCCCCGCCAGTCCCGCCACGGACAGACCCTGCACCGGCGCGCCCTCAACCGGCAGGGCCAGCTCGCACCAGATGGTCTTGCCGTCGCGGGCATGGCGGGTACCCCAGCGCTGGGTGAGCTGGGCGACCAGCATCAGGCCGCGTCCGCCCTCGTCGAAGATGCGGGCCTGGTGCAGATGCGGGGCGGTACTGCTGGCGTCGGAGACCTCGCAGATGATCGTCCGGTCGTGGATGAGCCGCATCTGTATGGGCGGCTGGCCGTAGCGGATGGCGTTGGTGACCAGCTCGCTCACCACCAGTTCGGTCACGAAGCCGATCTCCTCCAGGCCCCAGGAGGCCAGCAGGCGGGCGGTGCGAGCCCGGATCCGGGCCACTTCCGCCGGTTCCGCGGCGATGTCCCAGGTGGCGACGTGCGTCTCGTCCAGGCTGTGCGGCCGGGCCAGCAGCAGTGCGGCGTCGTCGGCCGGGGGCTCGGGCAGCAGCGTCTTGACCACGTGGTCGCACAGGGCTTCCAGCGAGTCGCACGGCTCGGTCAGTACCTGGCGCAGCTCCTCCAGCCCCGCCTCCAGGTCGCGCTGCCGGGATTCGACCAGGCCGTCGGTGTAGAAGGCGAGCAGGCTGCCCTCCGGCACCTCGATCTCCGCCGTCTCGAACGGCACACCGCCGACACCGAGCGGCGGCCCGGAGGGCAGGTCGAGGAAGTCGGCGCTGCCGTCCGGGGCCACGACGATCGGCGCCGGATGGCCGGCACGGGCCAGCGCGCAGCGCCCGGTCACCGGGTCGTACACCGCGTACAGGCAGGTGGTCCCGACGTCGGCGGCGCCGCCGCGTGCCGGGTCGGCACCGTCGTCGGCGCCGGATTCCGCGGACTGCCGGCTCACCAGGTCGTCCAGCCGGGTGAGCAGTTCCTCGGGGGTGGGATCGACATCGGCGAGGGTGCGCACGGCCGTACGCAGCCTGCCCATGGCCGCGGCGGCGTGGATGCCGTGTCCGACCACGTCCCCGACCACCAGCGCGACCCGGGCACCGGAGAGCCCGATCACGTCGAACCAGTCCCCGCCCACCCCGGCGCGGGCCGCGGCGGGCAGATAGCGGGAGGCGGCCGACACCGCCGAGTGCTCGGGCAGCTGCTGCGGCAGCAGACTGCTCTGGAGGGTGCGCGCGATCTCGTACTGGTTCTCCAGCGCCGCGGCCTTCTCTATGCTCGCCGAGGCCAGCTGGGCGAGCTGGACGAGGACCGCCTCGTCGTCGGCCGTGAATTCGCCGCCGTCCGTCTTGTCCGAGAGCTGGATCAGCCCGAGGTTGCGGCCGTCGGTGGCGATCAGCGGGACGGCCAGCCAGCCGCGCATCGGCGGATGGACCGGGGCGTAGGAGCCGAAGCCCCGCCAGGCGGGATGCGCCTCCAGCTCGTCCTGGGTCATCCGCATCGGCCGGTTGTCCTTGCACACCAGGACGTAGATCCCCTCTCCGGCCGGGGGCGCGTCGAAGAAGCGGTACTCGCCGTACTTGTCCGACAGGGAGACCGCGTTGATCGCCTGGGTCCAGCGGAGGTTCGTGGTCATGCTGGTGACCGACTGGTGCGTGCCCACCAGCGCCCTGGCCTCCTCGGTGACCGTCTGCAGGGCGTAGTCCAGTGAGGGCGCGGCGTTGATCCGCAGACTGGCCCGGGCCAGGTCCTGCAACTGCTGTGATCGTCTGTGCTCGAGCACGGCGGCGGCCGCGGCCCGCGCGTAGAGCCGGCTGTGCTCGGCCGCGTCCAGCCGCAACCGGATCTCGCTCATCACCGATACGCCCAGTTGCTCGAGGGCGTGCTGCTGGTCCGGGTCCCACAGCCGAGGCCTGGTGTCGATCACGTACAGCACGCCGATCGGCAGTTCCTCGAGGAGCAGCGGCACACCCAGGTAGGCGCGCATGCCGGTGGCGGCGACCGCGCGGTCGGCCCGGTGTACGGAGTCGCAGCGGATGTCGTCGATGGCCAGCGGCCGGCCCGAGACCACCACCTCGGAGCAGAAACCCCAGTCGACCCGTTCCTGCTCCCCGTGCCACGGTACGGCCCTGCCGTTGTCGCCCCGGATGTACTGCTGGTCCGCCCCGGCCAGGCTGATCAGGGCCATACGGGTGTCCAGCAGCCGGACGGCCAGGTCCACGGACCGGGTGAAGGTGTCCGCGGTCAGTGCGTCGACCGCGCGGACGGCATCCACCGCGGCCAGCCGTGCGGGCTCGTGCAGCACCGCGGCAGGGTTCGGCGGATCGCCCGCCTTACCGAGCTCGGCCATGACCCCTCCGCGCCTGCCGTGTGAGTACGCACCCCGCTTGGATCCGGCGGTCCAGGCCTTGGTCCTGAACCCCTGGGCCGCCCGGGGATGTCGCCCGGACGTTCCAATCAGGGAGTCACCCTTGCCTGATTTCAAAAGTACGCCTGCCGCCCGCGGCGGCGAACCGGACCGGGTCCGCCGACGCGCACTGTCCCCGGCCGGTCCATGACTGAGACCGGAACTGAGACCGCGGCGCCCGTAGCGCGCCAGTGCCCTGTGGGGAGGGCTCGGCATTCCGCTCGTACCGCTGTCGGTCTTCGCCTTCTCCCGCTTCGTCATGGGGGATGAGGGCCCGGCGGATGGCGAGGAGGGCGACGTCGTCGCCGAAGCGTCCGTCGGTGTGGGCGAGCAGGTCGCGTTCGATGCGGTGGAGCAGTGCCTCTGGAGGGTGGTTGGTCCACTGGGCTGCACGTTCCGCGAACGGGTAGAAGACGCCGTTGTGGTCACGGGCTTCGATGACACCGTCGGTGTACAGGACCAGCGTGTCCCCGGGGGCGAAGGGCAGGACATCGACGACGTGGTTGCCGGGATCCGTGACGCCGACGCCGAGTGGGGGCGCGGGGTGGAGGCGGGGCACGTGGACGGTGTTGTCCGGGCCGAGCAACAGGGGTGCCGGGTGACCGCAACTGGTCATGCGGACCAGGGGCTCGGCGTCGGCGATCTCGACCAGAAGAGCGGTCACGAAACGTTCTCCCGCCTCGCCCTCCGGTTCGAAGTCGGCGAGGTAGCGGATCATGCTCCGTTCCAGGGAAGTGGCCAGATCGGGCAGGGAGGCCTGCTGGTGAGCGGCCTCGCGGAAGGCGCCGAGCAGGAGGGCGGCCTCGCCCAGGGCGGGAAGGCCCTTGCCCCGCACGTCGCCAATCATCACGCGGGCCGCGCTGCCGGTGCGGACGGCGGCATACAGGTCGCCGCCGACAGCGGCCTCCTCCTCGGCAGCCAGATAGACACAGGCGAGCCGCAGCGGGCCCAGCCGCCTCGGCAACGGCCACATCACCACCTGCTGGGCGGCCTCGGCGATCGACCGGACCCGGGCCATCTGGCGTGCGTGCCGGTCGCGAACCGCACACAGGACCACGATCAACGAGGTGATCACCGCAATAGCGATCACCTCCACCATCACATTCCGCGAAGCCACCCTTCCGGCGAACCAGCCGTTGGCCGCCTCGCCCGCCATGGCCAGGACCCCGATACCGGCCGTCGTCCAGGGGCCCGCGAACCACGCGGTGAGCGTAGGCGCGACCACCAGCAGGGGACCGAGAACGATGTCTGGCCCGGTCGCGATGTCCGCGGCGGTGATCACAACGACGAGCACGACAGGGATCAGCAGCAGCAGGTGGCTCGGCTGCCACGGCTGCTCGCGACCCACATGTCCCTGCCTGGAGCCCACGCCTTCCACACTGCACCGCTCCGGTGGCTTGCGCCACGACGGCTTTCAAGACCGACCCCTTCTGCACCCGAGGCGCGGATCATCGGCGAGAACGTGGCAACGCTGGTGGACCCGCCAACCGTCGACGGACAGAGGCGCACGCGCTCACCACGCGGCCGTGGTCTCTCCTACCGCCTGGATCGCCGGGAACGCTGCCACTCGCGGGCCGTCCCGACCATGGTGAGGCCGACGAACGTCCATACGCCAGCCCTCGCAGCGTCCCAGAACGTCCAGTGGTCCCACAGCTCGATCACCAGCGCGCCCACTGCAGCCGCGATGAAGGCCACCACCGCGTTTCCCAGCAATATCCGCCCCATGCCGCCCCCACCCTCGTCCCTGACGAACCGCGCATCAAGCTACGCCAAGGGTGGCCCCCGTTCTCGCCAAAATCCGGAGCCACCCTTGTCCAACCCAGCCGCAACAGACCTGTTGGAGGTCTCCCTGCAACGCCTTCGCCCCGTCCGGAACCGCCGACTGAGACCAGAACTGAGACCGGCGACAGTCGTGCCGCCCGCGCCCGGCGGCGCCGTCGTCTCCGCTGATGGAGAAAGCCCAGCTCAGACGCTGTCTGAGCTGGGCTTCGGATGGAGCCGCTTTCGGGATTCGAACCCGAGACCTACGCATTACGAGTGCGTTGCTCTGGCCATCTGAGCTAAAGCGGCGTGCGGTCGGCACCATGGTGCGATCGGCAACGTCGGTAAGTCTACACAGTTTCCGGGGGTGCTTCGCACACGCCCCCGGTGCCCCTGGGGCCGGGGCGCCGGGGGGCGGGGCGGTGGTTACGAGCAGCGCTTGCCGTTCGCCGGAGGTGTTCCCTGGAGGAGATAGGTGTTGATCGCGGAGTCGATGCAGCCGCTGCCGCGGCGGTAGGCGGTGTGGCCGTCGCCGTCGAGGGTCAGCAGGCGGCCCGAGGCGAGCTGGCGGGACAGGGCCTGGGCCCAGCGGTAGGGGGTCGCCGGGTCGCGGGTGGTGCCGACCACCACGATGGGGGCGGCGCCCCTGGCCTCGATGCGATGGGACTGGCCCGTGGGCTTCACCGGCCAGTACGCGCAGTTCAGCGTGTTCCAGGCGAGGCCGCGGCCGAAGACCGGGGAGGCCTTCTCGAAGGCGGCGAGGGCTCCCTCCACCTGCTCGGGGTCCGTGAAGGGGGCCGGCAGGTCCAGGCAGTTCACGGCGGCGTTGGCGTACATCAGGTTGGTGTAGTGGCCGCCGGAGTCGCGCTCGTAGTAGCTGTCGGCGAGGGCCAGCAGCGCGGCGCCGTCGTTCCGCTTCATCGCCGACGTCAGCGCCGCGCGCAGTTGCGGCCAGGCCGCCTGGTCGTACATCGCCGCGATCACCCCGATGGTGCCGAGGGATTCGCCGAGGCTGCGGCCGCCGGCGTCACCGGCGGTGATCGGGTGGGCGTCGAGTCTGCGGAAGAAGGCGGCGAGCTGGTCGCCGACCTGCTCCGGCGTCGCGCCGGGGCCGCCGAGCGGGCAGTCGCTCTGCCGTACGCAGTCCTTCGCGAACGACTGGAAGGCCCCGTCGAAGCCCGCCGCCTGGTCCATGTTCATCCGGCGTGCCGACAGCGAGGGGTCCATGGCCCCGTCCAGGACCAGGCGGCCGACGCGTTGCGGGAACAGGCCGGCGTACGTCGCCCCGAGGAACGTCCCGTACGAGGCACCGACGTAGTTCAGCTTTCCGTCGCCCAGCACCGCGCGCAGGATGTCCATGTCGCGTGCCGCCTCCACGGTGGAGACGTGCCGCAGCAGCCGGGCGGCGTGCGCGCCGCAGCCCTCCGCGAACTTGCGGTACGCGGCGACGAGCGCGTCGGTCTCCTTGCGGTCGTCGGGCGTGAAGTCGGTCTGCGTGTACGTGTCCATGTCCCGGTCGTCGAGGCACTGCACGGAGTCGCTGCGGGAGACCCCGCGCGGATCCATCGCGACCAGGTCGTAGCGGGCGCGGACCTCCTCCGGATAGCCGGCACCGGCGTAGTGCTGGAGATAGGCGATGGCCGAGCCGCCCGGCCCGCCCGGGTTCAACAGGAGCGAACCGAGCCGCCCGCCCGGGCCGGACGCCTTCTTGCGGGCCACGGCCAGCCGGACGTCACCGGCGTCGGGCCGGTCGTAGTCGAGCGGCGCCTTGACCGTGGCGCACTCGAAGCCGGCCACCCCGCAGCCGCGCCAGGCCGGCTTCTGTCCGTAGTACGGCGACAGGGCGGGCGGCGTGGCCCGCGGCAGCGCGGCCAGCGCCGCGACCGCCGCGGGTTCGGCCCGGTGCTGCGTGGTGCCTGGGGTGCAGGCCGAGACCAGCAGGGCGGCGGCCGCCAGGAGGGTGCCGCCCGCGCGTACCGCGCGGAGGGAGGTTCGGGGCCGAGGGCCTCTGCTGCTGTTCGGACGGAGGGCGCGCCTGATGTGCATCCAGCGAGCGTAACTCTCCGCGACTGGTTGAGTGCGTTACGTGCGGAGCGTGGCTCGTACGAGTGACGCCGATGTCTCGGTGCCCGGCCTCGTCAGCCCGCTCTCAGGGCCATCGTCATGGCCTCCACCGCCAGCAGCGGGGACACGTTGCGGTCGAGGGCGTCGCGGCAGGCCGCGATCGCCTCTATGCGGCGCAGCGTGGACTCGGGCGAGCCGCCGCGGGCGAGGCGCTCCAGGGTGTCCTCGACGTCCGCGTTGGCGATGGCGACGCGGGAGCCGAGCTGGAGGGCCAGGACGTCGCGGTAGAGGCCGGTGAGGTCGGTCAGGGCGAGGTCGAGGCTGTCACGCTGGGTGCGGGTGCGTCGGCGCTTCTGCTTGTCCTCCAGGTCCTTCATCACGCCTGCCGTGCCGCGGGGCAGCCGGCCGCCCTGGGCCGCGCCGAGCGCCGCCCTCAGCTCCTCGGCCTCCTTGGCGTCCATCTCCTCCGCGAGCGCCTTGGCGTCGTCGGCCGCCGCGTCGACGAGTTCCTGGGCGGCCCTCAGGCAGCCGCCTATCTCGTCCACGCGCAGGGGGAGCTTCAGGACGGTGGCCCGGCGTTCGCGTGCGGCGGGGTCGGTGGCCAGGCGGCGGGCCCGCTCGATGTGGCCCTGGGTGGCGCGGGCCGCGGAGGCCGCGACGGCGGGTTCGACGCCCTCCCGGCGTACGAGCATGTCGGCTACGGCGTCCACCGACGGTGTGCGCAGGTTCACGTGCCGGCAGCGGGAGCGGATCGTGGGCAGGACGTCCTCGACCGAGGGGGCGCACAGCAGCCAGACGGTGCGCGGGGCGGGCTCCTCCACGGCCTTCAGCACGGCGTTGGCGGACTTCTCGTTCAGCCGCTCGGCGTCCTCGACGAGGATCACCTGCCAGCGGCCGGTCGCCGGGGCGGTGAACGACTTGCGCACGGTGTCCCGCATGTCGTCGGCAAGGATCTGCGTGCCCACGGCGGCGACCGTGTTGACGTCGGCGTGGGTGCCGATCAGCGCCGTGTGGCAGCCGTCGCAGAAGCCGCAGCCCGGGACTCCGCCGACGGCGCGGTCGGGGCTCACGCACTGGAGGGCGGCGGCGAAGGCCCGTGCCGTCTGCGTGGTCCCCGCGCCGGGTGGTCCCGTGAACAGCCACGCGTGCGTCATCTTCGACGCCTCCGGCGGCGGCGCGCCCGTGGTGGCCGCGGTGACCAGGGCGTCGGCGTCCCGGGCAGCGGCGCTCAGCTGTTCACTGACGCGCTCCTGCCCGACGAGGTCGTCCCACACGCTCATGGGTCACGCCGCCCTCTCGTCATGTCGTCATGTCCGTCATGGTTCGTGATGCGAGAACCATTGTGCGGGGCACCACTGACAACGCGGCGGGCGGGCTCCGCCGAGCCCCCACACCGACGGCCGCCTCCGAGCCCCCGCCGACGGCCGCCTCCGGGGCGCGGGCCGGGGCCCTTCGGCGTGGGGGAAGTCTCCGGCCCCCATGCCGGCACGGGGTCCGGCTCAGCCTCGCCGGCCCCTGCCCCGGCCGCCCTCGCCGTCGTCGGGCCCGTCGCCGTCCTCGCGCGGGCCCAGCAGTTCGTCCGCCAGGGTCGGCAGGTCGTCGAGGGGGGTCTCCTCGGCCCAGTCCGGCCGCGGCCGCCGCCGGGCGACCGCCTCGGCGTCCACCTGGGGCAGCTCCCGCGTACGGTCGTCACCGTCGTCGTGCCGGACGGCCCGCGACCGCTCGCCCCGGCCGTCCCGCTCGTCCCGGAAGAAACCGGGCGGGACCCGGTCCGCGGGGTCCTCCCCGCGCACCGGAGGCAGGACCGCCGTCTCGTCCGCGGCCCCCGGCGTGAAGGCCGGCAGTACGGCGGTCTCGTCCACGGCTCCCGGCGGGACGGGCGGCAGTACGGCCGTCTCGTCGGCGGCACCCGGCGCCACTACGGGCTTCGGGAGCTTCGCGGTCACCTCGGACTCCGACTCGCCCGCCGTCCGCGGCCGCCCCGACTCCGCCGGCCCGCGCGACGTCCCACGGAAGTCCTCGCCGGAGCCACGGCCCCTGTCCTGGTCCGAGCCCCGGCTCGTGCCCCGGTCCGAGCCCTCGCCCGAAGGCTCGCCGGCCGCCCGCTCGTCCCGCACCGGCGGCAGCACCGCGGTCTCGTCCACGGGCCCGCCCGACGCGTTCGTCGGCGTCACCACCGGCGTCGGCACGGTCATCGCCTCCGGCGGCACGGCCGCGGCCGAGGGCTCCGTGGACCGGCGCGGACCCGTCTGCGCGGTGGCCGCCGCCTGCTCCGCCGCCCGCCGGGCCTCCTCGGCCCGGCGCAGGGCCTCCTCCGCCTTGCGCTGCTTCTCCATCCGCCGCGCCTCGGCCTCGGCGCGCAGCCGCTGCTCCTCCTCGGCCTGCAGACGCCGCTGCTCCTCCTCGGCCTTGCGGCGCGCCTCGGCCTCCGCCCGTGCCCGCTCCTCCGCGAGCAGCCGGGCCTGTTCCTCCTCGGCCTTGCGGCGGGCCTCCTCGGCGCGCAGCCGGGCCTCCTCGGCCTGCCGCTCCGCCTCGCGCCGCTGCGCCTCCTCCAGCTCGCGCCGCTTGCGCTCCTCCTCCTCGGCGCGCAGCCGGGCCAGCTGCTCCTGGCGTTCGCGCTCCTGGCGCTCCTCCTCGGCCTTGCGCCGGGCCTCCTCCTCGGCCTTGCGGCGCGCCTCCTCCTCGGCCTTCCTGCGCGCTTCCTCCTGCGCCTTCAGCTCGGCCTCGGACAGCGGCAGCATCTGGTCGAGCCGGTGCCGGACGACCGTGGTCACCGCCTCCGGCTCCTGCCCGGCGTCCACCACGAGGTAGCGGCCGGGGTCGGCGGCGGCCAGCGCCAGGAAACCGGACCGCACGCGCGCGTGGAACTCGGCCGGCTCCGACTCCAGGCGGTCGGGCGCCTCCGTGAACCGCTCACGGGCGGTCTCCGGCGAGACGTCCAGCAGGACCGTCAGGTGCGGCACAAGGCCGTTCGTCGCCCAGCGGGAGATCCGCGCGATCTCCGTCGGGGACAGGTCACGGCCCGCGCCCTGGTAGGCGACGGAGGAGTCGATGTACCGGTCGGTGATCACTACGGCGCCCCGCTTCAGCGCGGGCCGTACGACCGTGTCGACGTGCTCCGCGCGGTCGGCGGCGTACAGCAGGGCCTCCGCGCGGTGGGACAGCCCCTGCGAGGACACGTCCAGCAGGATCGAGCGCAGCCGCTTGCCCACGGGAGTGGCACCCGGCTCGCGGGTGAGGACGACCTCGTGGCCCTTGGACCTGATCCAGTCGGCGAGCGCCTCGGCCTGCGTGGACTTGCCGGCGCCGTCACCGCCCTCCAGGGCGATGAAGAACCCGGACTCCGCGGGGGCCGTCACCGGGTCGTCGCCGCCCCGCAGGGCGTCGACGAGGTCCTGCCGCAGCGGTACGCCGGAGCGGTCGTCGACCTTGGCGAGGACCAGCGCGGCCACCGGCAGCAGCAGCGCGCCGACCAGCATCAGCGTGAACGCGGCGCCGCCGTGCGCGAACACGAACCGGCCGTCCTGGAGCCGGTGCGGGCCGATCCCGGCCGCGACCACGGGGGCGAGCACGACACCGAGCGCCACGAAGACGCGTACCACCGCGTGCAGGTGCTCGGTCATGCGCGGCTTGCGGTAGTCCTCGGCCTCCTGGTCGAGCAGCGTGTGCCCGGTGTTGGCGGCGGCGCCCGCGCTCACGCCGGCCAGCGCGAGGATCAGCAGGACCGTGGTGACGTCGGGGACCAGCCCGGCGGCGAGCAGGGCGACGCCGGTGAGGGCGATCGTCAGGGCCAGCAGCCGTCGCCGCGACAGGGAGACCAGCGCCTTCGGCGCCGTACGGATGCCGACCGCGACCCCACCGGTCAGGGCGAGCACCGCCAGCCCGTACAGCACCGGACCGCCGTGCAGGTCCGTGGCGTGCAGCACGCAGACGGCGACGGCGGCCGCGACCGCCCCGGCGACGGACGCGCAGGCGAGCACAAGCAGCGGCACGGCACCCGTGCGGCCCTTGTCGACACCGGAGCCCGTCTTCGGGCGGCGCAGGCCCTCCAGCGGCGAGCGCGGGCGCGGGGTGCGGGTGCCGGGCAGTTCCAGGTTGGTCAGCACGGACAGGGACGCGGCGAACAGTCCGGCCGCGACGTACGCGCCAAGGGCCGCCTGGTGCTGGTCGAACCAGGCGACTGCGGTGCCCAGGAGGTTGTTGACCAGGGAGGCGGCGACCAGGGAGGCGGCCGCCAGCGGGACCGCCAGGAAGGTGGTCCGCAGCGACAGGCGGCGCAGGGCGTCCATGTGGTCCGGCAGCGGGCGCACCGTGGCGCCCTCCGGGGGCGGGGCGGGCAGCAGCGCGGGGGCCGCGCCGTCCCGGCACACGCTCCAGAGGCGCTCGGCGGCCCCGGTCACGAAGACGGTGACCAGGAGGAGGACCAGGGCGTTGTCCGGCGTCCAGTCGATCCACAGCGGGGCGACGATCAGCAGGGCGGCACGCAGGCCGTCGGCGCCGACCATGGTCCAGCGCCGGTCGAGCGGCCCCTCCTGGGAGGTGAGCGAGGTGAACGGTCCGAGGAGGACCGCGCCGAAGAACAGCGTCGCCAGGACGCGCGCTCCGAAGACCGTCGCCACTGCGAAGGCCACGCCCCGGTAGCCACCGCCGAAGGGGCCGGTGACGGCCGCCGCCTGGAGGGCGAGGACGACCAGGACCAGGAGCGCGAGGGTGTCCCCGACTCCTTCGGCCAGTTGGGCGCTCCACAGCCGCCGCAACTGCGGCCGGCGCAGCAGGGCGCGGACGGCACGCTCGCGGGAATCGGTCAGGAGAGCGTCGTCGGGTGCGGAGGTGTGGGCCGTTGGCTGCTCGGCTCGCGTCATGCGTTCAGCCTATCGGGACGCACCGACAGCTCGGAGTGACCGACCGGAGGTGCGCACGCCCCGACACCAAAGTGATGCCGGGGCGTGCCTTTTGCAAAGGAGCCGTGAGGGATCCGCGGTGCGACCGGTCCTTCGGAGAGGAGCCGTGCCGGATCCGCCGCGCGATCAGTCCTCCGCCGCCTTGGCGGCCGTCGCCTTCGCGGTGGTCTTCTTGGCCGCCGTCTTCTTGGCCGCCGTCTTCTTGGCGGTGGTCGTCTTCTTCGCCGCGGTCTTCTTCGCGGCCGTGGACGCCGTCTTCTTCGCCGGCGTCTTCTTGGCGGCGGCCTTCTTCGCGGTCTTCTTGGCCGGGCCCTTCGCGCGCTTCTCGGCGAGGAGCTCGAAACCGCGCTCCGGGGTGATCGCCTCGACGCTGTCGCCGGAGCGCAGGGTCGCGTTGGTCTCGCCGTCGGTGACGTACGGGCCGAAGCGGCCGTCCTTCACCACGACCGGCTTGCCGCTGACCGGGTCCTCGCCGAGCTCCTTAAGCGGCGGCTTGGCGGCCGCGCGGCCCCGCTGCTTGGGCTGGGCGTAGATCGCCAGCGCCTCGTCCAGCGTGATCGTGAAGAGCTGGTCCTCGGACTGCAGGGAACGCGAGTCCGTTCCCTTCTTCAGGTACGGACCGTAGCGGCCGTTCTGGGCGGTGATCTCCTGGCCCTCCGCGTCGGTGCCGACGACCCGCGGCAGCGACATGAGCTTCAGGGCGTCGTCCAGGGTGACCGTGTCCAGGGACATCGACTTGAACAGCGAGGCCGTACGCGCCTTGACCGCGTTCTTGCCGGTCTTCGGGGTGCCCTCGGGGAGCACCTCGGTGACGTACGGGCCGTAGCGGCCGTCCTTGGCGACGATCGTGTGGCCGGTGGCCGGGTCGGCGCCCAGCTCGAAGTCGCCGCTCGGCCTGGCGAGCAGTTCCTCGGCGAACTCGACGGACAGCTCGTCGGGGGCCAGGTCGTCCGGGATGTCGGCGCGCTGGTGGGTGTCGGTCTCCTTCTCACCGCGCTCGATGTACGGGCCGTAGCGGCCGACCCGCAGCACGATGTCGTTGCCGACCGGGAACGACGACACCTCGCGCGCGTCGATGGCGCCCAGGTCCGTCACCAGCTCCTTGAGGCCGCCGAGGTGGTCCCCGTCGCCGTTGCCGGCCTCGGCGGCGCCGCCGGTGCCGCCCGCGGCGAGGCCGCTGCCGGACGCCGTCTCGCCGAAGTAGAACCGCTTCAGCCACGGCACGGCCTTCGCCTCACCGCGCGCGATGCGGTCGAGGTCGTCCTCCATCCTGGCGGTGAAGTCGTAGTCGACGAGCCGCCCGAAGTGCTTCTCCAGGAGGTTGACCACGGCGAAGGACAGGAAGGACGGCACGAGAGCCGTGCCCTTCTTGAAGACGTAGCCGCGGTCGAGGATCGTGCCGATGATCGACGCGTACGTCGACGGGCGGCCGATCTCGCGCTCCTCCAGCTCCTTGACCAGGCTGGCCTCGGTGTAGCGGGCCGGGGGCTTGGTGGCGTGGCCGTCGACCGTGATCTCCTCGGCCGTGAGCGCGTCGCCCTCGCCGACCTGAGGCAGCCGGCGCTCGCGGTCGTCGAGCTCGGCGTTGGGGTCGTCGGCGCCCTCGACGTAGGCCTTGAGGAAGCCGTGGAAGGTGATCGTCTTGCCGGACGCGCTGAACTCCACGTCCCGGCTGTCGGCCGCGGTGCCGCCGATCCGCACGGTCACGCTGTTTCCGGTCGCGTCCTTCATCTGGGAGGCGACCGTCCGCTTCCAGATCAGCTCGTAGAGCTTGAACTGGTCGCCGGTCAGGGACGTCTCGGCGGGCGTGCGGAAACGATCACCCGAAGGACGGATCGCCTCGTGCGCCTCCTGCGCGTTCTTGACCTTGCCGGCGTACGTACGGGGCTGCGGCGGCAGGTAGTCGGCGCCGTAGAGGTGGGTGACCTGGGCGCGTGCGGCGGCGATCGCCGTGTCGCTCAGGGTCGTGGAGTCCGTACGCATGTACGTGATGAAGCCGTTCTCGTACAGCTTCTGCGCGATCTGCATGGTCGCCTTCGCCCCGAAGCCGAGCTTGCGGCTGGCCTCCTGCTGGAGCGTCGTCGTACGGAACGGGGCGTACGGCGAGCGGCGGTACGGCTTGGACTCGACCGAGCGGACGGAGAAGCGGGTGTCCTCCAGTGCGGCGGCGAGCGCACGGGCGTTCGCCTCGTCGAGGTGGAGGATGCTCTCGCTCTTGAGCCGGCCCAGGGAGTCGAAGTCGCGGCCCTGCGCGACGCGCCTGCCGTCGACGGTCTGCAGGCGTGCGACCAGCGACGACGGATCGCTCGGGTCGCCCGCGCGGCCGGTCGCGAAGGTGCCGGTCAGGTCCCAGTACGCGGCGGAGCGGAACGCCATGCGCTCGCGCTCCCGCTCGACCACGAGCCGTGTCGCGACGGACTGGACCCGGCCCGCCGACAGCCGCGGCATGACCTTCTTCCACAGCACGGGCGAGACCTCGTAGCCGTAGAGGCGGTCGAGGATGCGCCGGGTCTCCTGGGCGTCGACCAGCCGCTGGTTGAGCTGGCGCGGGTTGGCGACCGCCTCCCGGATGGCGTCCTTGGTGATCTCGTGGAAGACCATCCGCTTGACCGGGATCTTCGGCTTGAGCACCTCCTGAAGGTGCCAGGCGATGGCCTCGCCCTCGCGGTCCTCATCGGTGGCGAGGAAGAGCTCGTCGGACTCCTTCAGCAGATCCTTGAGCTTTTTGACCTGGGCCTTCTTGTCCGCGTTGACGACATAGATCGGCTGGAAGTCGTGTTCCACGTCCACACCGAGGCGGCGGACCTCGCCGGTGTACTTCTCGGGCACCTCCGCGGCGCCGCTGGGAAGGTCGCGGATGTGCCCGACGCTCGCCTCGACGATGTAGCCGGGGCCGAGGTAGCCCTTGATCGTCTTCGCCTTGGCAGGCGACTCGACGATGACGAGTCGGCGGCCGCCCTGTGCGGTCTCGCTGGTCGGGGACAACTTCGCTCTTCTCTCCGGTCGACGCTGGGGCCTCCCCAGGCCTTGATTTCCCGGGGGTCGGGTCGTGGTGACGCTGCGGAGTGTGACGGTACATCCCGCCCCCGTGTCAAACGGGAAAAGCCCGCAACGGCCACTCGAACGGTAACCCGACTACCCCCCTTCCTGCCGCCCGGAGTGCTCACCAGGCCGTTCGCGCTGATGCGGAGGGTGATTTCTCAGTTACGGAGACCGGACGGGCGCCGCGGCTCTCACAGCCGCCCGAAGCACCACACGCCGAGGGTCACGGCGGTCACGGCGGCCAGGGTCGCGACGGTCGCCGACGCGGTGCGCGGCAGGCCGGCGGCGATGGCCTCCCGGTGCCGGACCCGGACCACCGTCCACCCCAACAAGGCTGCTCCGAACAGGGAGAACACCGTTCCTGTGAAGATCGCCGGACCGCTCTCCATGTACGTACGCTCCCGTCCCCGCAGGCCCCGGTACGGGAGGCTGACAGCCGCGGGCGACGACGGCACGAACCCGCGGTGAACACGAGTCGGCCCGCTTCCCGAGGCGGTGCTTCCACCCCCTCCGCACGTGACGGGAATCAAGCTCTCCGCTTTTTTTCCGCCTTTTCCCGCCCGACCCCCGGCAAAGATCGAAAAGCAGGGCCGAGCCCGATCGAAACGGACTCGCAGGCCGCGGAAACGACGAGAACTCGCCGTCGCCCCCGCAGCCTCGCCGATCGCTGGAACCGATCACTGATCCGGTCGTCGAACCGGTCACTGAGCCGGTTCTTCCCCCGGTTTCTGCGCCGGTTCGATGAAGCCCTGCTCCACCAACAGGCGGATCTGGGCCGGTGTGCGGTCGCGCAGGAGAAGCGGACTCTCGCCCATCAGCTGGGCGATGGCGTCCAGGATGCGGCCGGCGCTCAGCGTGCCGTCGCAGACACCGGCGAAGCCGGCGCCCACCGTGTCCACCGCGGTGGCCCGGCGCATCCCCCGGTTCTGGCGCAGCACGACATGCTCGGGGTCCTCGGCGCCAGGCAGTCCGACCTGCTCCTGGACCACCTCGCGCACAAGCCGGAAGTGACCGTCGAGCAGGGCGGCGTCGTCGTGTTCCCGCAGGTAGTCGACCCGGGCGAAGTGTGCCCTGACGGTGTCGCCGAGCGGCTGCTCCACCGGGTGCGGCCACTCCTCCACGGTGATCGAGGGCGTCGCGGCGCTTGTCCTGCGCAGCGTGATCCAGCCGAAGCCCACGGCCCTGACCTTGCGCGCCTCGAACTCCTCCAGCCAGACGTCGTACCGCTCCTGGTACTCCGCGGCGTCACCGCGGTGGTCTCCCGCGTCCCTCAGCCACAGCTCGGCGTACTGCGTGACGTCCTGCACCTCGCGCTGCACGATCCACGCGTCGCACCCGCGCGGCACCCAGGACCTGAGCCTGTCCTGCCAGTCCTCCCCCTCGACGTGCTGCCAGTTGGCGAGGAACTGCGCGAATCCGCCCTCGTTCAGCCGGTCGCCCGCCTCCTGGACGAGCGTGCGGCACAGATCGTCCCCGGCCATCCCGCCGTCGCGGTACGTCAGCCGGGCGCCCGGGGAGATCACGAAGGGCGGGTTCGACACGATCAGGTCGAACCGCTCGTCGTCGTGGACCGGCTCGAACAGCGAGCCCTGGCGCAGATCGGCGGCCCGCGCGCCGGACAGCGCCAGCGTCAGGGCGGTGATGTGCAGCGCGCGCGGATTGACGTCGGTCGCGGTCACGCGCGTGGCGTGCCGGCCGGCGTGCAGCGCCTGGATGCCGGAGCCGGTGCCGAGGTCGAGCGCGGAGCCGACCGGTGTGCGGACCGTGATGCCGGCCAGGGTCGTGGAGGCGCCGCCGACGCCGAGGACGACTCCCTCGTCCCGGCTGCCGATCCCGCCCGCGCCGCCCACCGCACAGCCCAGGTCGGACACGATGAACCAGTCCTCGCCGTCGAGTCCGCCGTAGGGCCGGACGTCCACGGCCGCGGCGACCTCGTCCGCGCCGACGCGCACCAGCCAGCCGGTCTCCAGGCACGCCTCGGCGGGCAGGACGTCCGCCACGCGCGCGTACGGCACCGGCTGCTGGAGCAGGAACAGCCGGACCAGAAGCTCGAGCGGCGTGTCGCCGCGTGTGGCCCGGAGCGCGGGTACGGTCTCGCTGCGCGCCAGCGCGGCGTACGCGGGCGCGCCGAGCAGTTCGAGCAGTCCGTCGGCGGTGAAGGAGGCGCCGAGCAGGGCGTCCCTGAGCCGGGCGGCGACGTCCGGTCGGTCGGAGGCGGGCAGTGCGGGCAGGCTGGTGTCACTCACGCCCCCATTGTGTCGGCTCACTCCGACAGCGCACGCGCGCGTCTCAGCGCGCGTCGTGCGCCCGCGTACGTCAGCCGCTGGTCGCCGGGGACGAGGCCGAACCGGACGGGGTGGCGGAGGCGGACTTGCAGCTCGGCTGCTGGGCCATCGCCCTGCCGACGTCGCCTTCCTCAAGGTTCTTCAGCGCGTCGTTCCCGGTCCGGCTCAGCTTGTCCAGCCGGGTGGCGATGTCCTTGAGGCCGTCCGCGAACTTGGCCTGGTTCTTGGTGTCGAGCTTGTCCACCTGCTCCTTCAGGGAGGTGTACGAGGCCGACAGGCCGTTGAGTTCCTTGACCGCGTCCTGCTGCTTCTTCGGGCCGTTGTCGACCTCGGGTGCGCCGGCCGTGTTCACGGCCTGCCCGATGGCCTTGTAGGCGTCGGCCATGTCCTGGAAGGCCTGCGCGTCGGTCTTCTGGACCTGGGTCGGCGCGCTGTTGTCCGACGTCTCCTTCTGGATGGCGGTGTTCGCGGCCTCGATCTTCTTCGCCTGCGGCTGCACCGCGTCGCACACCTGCTTGGCCCAGGCGTTCAGCGCGTCGCTCTTGCCGTCGGCAGCGCTGCTGGTGCAGCCCGTCAGTGCCAGTACGAGTACCGCACCGCCGGACGCTGCGGCCGCGAGCTTCTTGTTCACCGGTTTGGTCCCTTCCATGGCTCTCGGCCCCGGAACATACACGCCATGTCGGCCGCACCAGCGAGCCGGTCGCCCCATGTGTAGTGTCTTGAGGCCATTTGCACCAAGCGAGAGAAGGCTCACTGGAAGCGTCCGCACACGCGGCGGGCGGGCGACGCGTCGTACGCGCCGCCCGCCCGTCTCCTCGGCTGGGCCGGGATGAGACCTCTACGACACCACCGCGGCATCGGCTGACTTGGAGACCGTTTCGGCGTCGTCGTCCCCCACGGCGATACCGCGCCGCTTGGAGACGTAGACCGCGCCGACGATCACGGCCAGCGACAGGACCGCGACCACGATCCGCACGCCGAGGCTCTTGTCGCTGCCGTAGGAGAACTTGATGACCGCGGGCGCGATGAGCAGCGACACCAGGTTCATCACCTTCAGCAGCGGGTTGATCGCGGGGCCGGCGGTGTCCTTGAAGGGATCGCCCACCGTGTCCCCGATCACCGTGGCCTCGTGGGCCTCGCTGCCCTTGCCGCCGTGGTGGCCGTCCTCGACGAGCTTCTTGGCGTTGTCCCAGGCACCACCGGAGTTGGCGAGGAACACCGCCATCAGCGTGCCCGCGCCGATCGCACCCGCGAGATAGGCGCCCAGCGCACCGACACCGAGCGTGAACCCGATGAAGATGGGCGCCATGACGGCGAGCAGCCCGGGCGTGGCGAGTTCGCGCAGTGCGTCCTTGGTGCAGATGTCGACGACCTTGCCGTACTCCGGCTTCTCGCTGAAGTCCATGATCCCGGGCTTCTCGCGGAACTGCCGGCGCACCTCGAACACCACCGAACCGGCCGACCGGGACACCGCGTTGATCGCCAGCCCCGAGAAGAGGAAGACGACCGCCGCGCCGGCGATGAGGCCGACCAGGTTGTTGGGCTGCGAGATGTCCATGATCAGGGTCATCGGCGCGCCCGAGCCGGTCAGTTTCTCCCCGACGTCACGCGCGCCCGTGGTGATGGCGTCCCGGTACGACCCGAAGAGCGCCGAGGCCGCGAGGACGGCGGTGGCGATGGCGATGCCCTTGGTGATGGCCTTGGTGGTGTTGCCCACCGCGTCCAGGTTCGTGAGCACCTGGGCGCCCGCTCCCTCGACGTCGCCGGACATCTCGGCGATGCCCTGGGCGTTGTCGGAGACCGGGCCGAAGGTGTCCATGGCGACGATCACGCCGACCGTGGTGAGCAGTCCGGTGCCGGCCAGCGCCACCGCGAACAGTGCCAGCATGATCGACGTACCGCCGAGCAGGAAGGCCCCGTACACGCTCAGGCCGATCAGCAGGGCGGTGTAGACCGCCGACTCCAGGCCGACGGAGACACCGGCGAGGACGACGGTGGCCGGGCCGGTGAGCGAGGCCTTGCCGATGTCTCTGACCGGCCGCCGGGTGGTCTCGGTGAAGTAGCCGGTCAGCTGCTGGATCACCGCGGCCAGCAGGATGCCGATCCCGACCGCGACCAGGGCGAGGATCCGCGGGTCGCCGTCCTTGCCCCTGATCGCCGCGTCGGTGACGCCGGTGAGACCGGAGTACGTCGACGGCAGGTAGAGGAAGACGGCGACCGCGACCAGGGCGAGTGAGATCACCGCGGAGATGAAGAAGCCTCGGTTGATCGCGCTCATGCCGCTGCGGTCGGCGCGGCGCGGCGCCACCGCGAAGATCCCGATCATCGCGGTGATCACGCCGATGGCCGGCACCAGCAGCGGGAAGGCGAGTCCGTCGTTGCCGAAGGCCGCCTTGCCCAGGATGAGCGCGGCGACCAGCGTGACGGCGTACGACTCGAAGAGGTCGGCGGCCATGCCCGCGCAGTCGCCGACGTTGTCGCCCACGTTGTCGGCGATGGTCGCGGCATTGCGAGGATCATCCTCAGGAATGCCCTGCTCGACCTTGCCGACCAGGTCGGCGCCGACGTCGGCGGCCTTGGTGAAGATGCCGCCGCCCACCCGCATGAACATCGCGATCAGCGCGGCACCGAGGCCGAAGCCCTCCAGCACCTTCGGCGCGTCGGCCGCGTACACCAGCACCACACAGGAGGCGCCGAGCAGGCCGAGCCCCACCGTGAACATGCCGACGACACCGCCGGTGCGAAAAGCGATCTTCATGGCCTTGTGCGAGACGGCGGTGAGATCCTTTTCCGGCTCACCCGCCGAAGGGGTCGCTTCCCGGGCCGCCGCGGCGACACGTACATTGCTGCGCACGGCGAGCCACATGCCGATATAGCCGGTCGCCGCCGAGAAGGCGGCTCCGATCAGGAAGAACACCGATCGTCCGGCGCGCTGATTCCAGTCGTCCGCAGGCAGCAGCATGAGCAGGAAGAAAACGATCACGGCGAATACGCCGAGCGTGCGCAGCTGACGGCCCAGATAGGCGTTCGCGCCTTCCTGGACCGCTTCCGCGATCTTCTTCATGCTGCTGGTGCCCTCGCCCGCTGCCAGCACCTGGCGCACCAGGATGCCCGCGACCACGAGAGCGGCCAGCGCGACGGCCGCGATGGCCACCACGATGATCCGATTGTCGTTGGTCAACACTGCAGCTGCGAAGGTTGTGGGGTGACCCGACTGCTGAGGGGTAGAAAGCCCCGCCATTCGTCCTCCTTGACGCTTGGGCTGAGCTCAAGATGTGGACGGATTGTAGGTAGCGGAACCTGATCAAAACAGAGCGCGGCAAACCGAATTGCCCTTCACCTGCTCTTCAGCAAATGATCGACGTCACGCCACGGAACCCGAAAGAGGTAATGGTTCAAAACCATTGACCCGCGATCAATGGTTGATCAAATGATCTGCCGACAGGTCGTGAATTCATTCACGAATTTAAATGTACCTGGTGGAGACGTTGACGCAACAAGAAGGGCCCTGCGAAGCAGGGCCCTCATGTGCTGCGCCGAACGGGTGAGATGGGTCAGGGAAGCGTCGCGACCGGCGGCGGCGTGGTCGGCCAGGTCATCTTGATCAGCCCGCCATGCTCCCCTGCGGAGACCTCCACGTCGTCGACGAGGCCGCTGATGACCGCGAGGCCCATCTCGTCCTCCTCGGCTTCAGCCTCGTCCACCGCACCGGGGGCATCCCCGGCGTGGAACGGCGCGTGCCGGGCCTCGTCGCCGACCTCGATGGAGAACTGCTTCTCCTCCTCGGTCAGCATCACCTTCACCGGTGCCGAGATCCCGCTGTTGCGATGCAGCCCCACAGCCCGCGTGCAGGCCTCGCCGACGGCGAGTCTGACCTCGTCGAGGACGGCCTCGTCGACTCCGGCCCTGCGCGCCACCGCTGCCGCCACCAGACGGGCGGTCCTGACGTGCTCGGGCAGCGCGCTGAAGCGGAGTTCGACGGTGGCCATGCATCCCCCTCGGAGCTACGGGCGTGCTGTCGGAGGGCCGGGCCGCCGAAATGCCCGGCCTCCGCTTGGACTCTTCCGCCCCGGTCACCGGCCCGGGGCCGGCGGTCAGTCGGTGGCTGCCACCGCTTCGTCCACCGAGGTGTGGATCGGGAACACCTTGGTGAGACCGGTGATACGGAAGATCTTGAGAATGCGCTCCTGGTTGCACACCAGGCGCAGCGAGCCCTCATGGGCACGCACTCGCTTCAGGCCACCGACCAGTACGCCGAGCCCGGTGGAGTCGAGGAAGTCCACGCCCTCCATGTCGACGACGAGGTGGAAATTCCCGTCGTTCACCAGCTCGACCAGCTGCTCGCGCAGCTTGGGCGCGGTATATACGTCGATTTCGCCACCGACCTCGACGACCGTACGATCGCCGACGGTACGGGTCGACAGGGACAGGTCCACGGATCCTCCAGCACCTTGCTATCGAGCGGTCGCCCCTCAGGACACCTCGGCTTGAAGCCCCCGGGACGGTTCGCCAGCCGCGATGGCATTCAATCACTTACCGGCAGGCGTGCACGACGCCTTGGTCCCATTGTCCTGCACGTCGGTGACAGACTCGGTGCCGATGGCCAAGAATCACCGATCCGATCGATCCCCGGCTGCCCCCGTCACCCGCCTGGCACCGGGCACGGTCCTCGACCGGCTCGCCGCGGGGCAGAACCGGGCTGCGCGCATCACTCATACGGAGCACTTGCCCCCGCGCGCGGGGCGCCATGCCGTCTGGCCCGACCGGATTCGGCCGGAGGTGATCTCGGCGGTCCAGGCGTGCGGGATCGAGCACCCGTGGGCGCACCAGGCTCGCGCCGCGGAACACGCCCTGGACGGCGACTCCGTCGTAGTCGCCACCGGCACCGCGTCCGGCAAGTCCCTGGCCTACCTCGTCCCGGTGCTCTCGACGCTGCTGGACGGTTCCGAGGCGGCCAACGGCCGCGGCGCCACCACCCTGTACCTGGCCCCCACCAAGGCCCTCGCGGCCGACCAGTGCCGCGCGGTGAAGGAACTCGCCCGGCCGCTGGGCAAGGCCGTACGCCCGGCGGTGTACGACGGCGACACCCCGCCCGAGGAACGCGAGTGGATCCGCCAGTACGCCAACCACGTCCTGACCAACCCCGACATGCTGCACCGCGGGATCCTGCCCTCGCACCCGCGCTGGTCCTCCTTCCTGCGGGCCCTGAAGTACGTCGTCATCGACGAATGCCACACCTACCGCGGTGTCTTCGGCTCCCATGTCGCCCAGGTCCTGCGCCGACTGCGCCGGCTGTGCGCGCGCTACGGCGCCTCTCCGGTCTTCCTGCTGGCCTCGGCCACCGCGGCGGAGCCCGCGGTGGCCGCCCGCCGCCTCACCGGCGTGCCCGTGGTGGAGGTGGCCGACGACGCCTCGCCCCGCGGTGAACTGGTGTTCGCCCTCTGGGAGCCCCCGCTGACCGAGCTGCGGGGAGAACGGGGCGCGCCCGTCCGGCGTACCGCCACCGCCGAGACGGCGGACCTGCTGACCGACCTCGCCCTCCAGGGCGTGCGCTCGGTCGCCTTCGTACGGTCCCGGCGCAGCGCCGAGCTGATCTCGGTGATCGCCCAGGAGCGGCTGGCCGAGATCGACCGGCCGCTCTCCCGGCGTGTCGCGGCCTACCGGGGCGGCTACCTGCCCGAGGAGCGCCGCGCCCTGGAACGCGCCCTGCACTCCGGCGAACTCCTGGGCCTGGCCGCCACGACCGCCCTGGAACTGGGCGTGGACGTGTCCGGCCTGGACGCCGTGCTAATCGCCGGATACCCGGGCACCCGCGCCTCCCTGTGGCAGCAGGCGGGCCGCGCGGGACGCTCCGGTCAGGGCGCCCTCGCGGTGCTGGTCGCCCGCGACGACCCGCTGGACACCTTCCTCGTCCACCATCCCGACGCCCTGTTCGACCAGCCGGTCGAGTCCACGGTCCTCGACCCCGACAATCCGTACGTCCTCGCCCCGCACCTGTGCGCGGCCGCCGCCGAGCTGCCGCTCACCGACGAGGACACCGAACTGTTCGGCCCGGCCTGCGCCGAGCTGCTGCCGCAGCTGGAGGCCGCGAAGCTGCTGCGCCGCCGGACGAAGGCCTGGCACTGGACCCGCCGGGAGCGGGCCGCGGAGCTCACCGACATCCGCGGCGAGGGCGGGCGGCCGGTGCAGATCGTCGAGTCCGGCACCGGCCGGCTGCTCGGCACGGTCGACGCGGGCGCCGCGCACACCTCGGTCCACGAGGGCGCGGTCCACCTGCACCAGGGCCGCACGTACCTGGTGCGCTCCCTCGACCTGGACGACTCGGTCGCCCTGGTGGAGGAGGCCGCCCCGCCGTACACGACGGTCGCCCGCGACACGACGGCGATCTCTGTCCTGGAGACGGACACCGAGGTGCCGTGGGGCGACGGCCGCCTGTGCTACGGCTCCGTCGAGGTCACCAACCAGGTGGTCTCCTTCCTGCGCAGACGTGTCATCACCGGCGAAGTGCTCGGCGAGACGAAACTCGACCTCCCTCCTCGTACGCTGCGCACCCGCGCGGTGTGGTGGACGGTCACCGAGGACCAGCTCGACGAGGCCCGCGTCAACCCGGAGATCCTCGGCGGCGCCCTGCACGCGGCGGAGCACGCGTCGATCGGCATGCTGCCCCTGTTCGCCACCTGCGACCGGTGGGACATCGGCGGCGTGTCCGTCCCGCTGCACCCCGACACGCTGCTGCCCACGGTCTTCGTCTACGACGGCCATCCGGGCGGCGCGGGCTTCGCCGAGCGCGCCTTCCACACCGCGCGCGCCTGGCTCTCCGCCACCCGCGAGGCCATCGCCTCCTGCGAGTGCGACTCCGGCTGCCCGTCCTGCATCCAGTCCCCCAAGTGCGGCAACGGCAACGACCCGCTGCACAAGAGGGGGGCGGTACGTCTGCTGACGGTGCTGCTGAAGGCGGCTCCGGAGGAAGAGGCGGCGGAGGCGGGGGCGGAGACGAGGGCTGAGATCGGGGCGGAGACCGAGGTCTAGGGTCTTTCGTTTGGATCAGGCCGGATCAGGGAGCGGGGTCTGGTGCCGTGCATCGCAAGGCGGAGGAGGGCGGCAGGGCGGAGCCCTGACAACCGACGACAACGCCGCAAGGTGCGGTGCCAGGGCCCGCGAGCCCGGCATGATCCAAACGAGAGGCCCTAGGCGAATGCTTGGGCGAAGGCGGGGACTTGGCCCACTCGGGTGACAGGTGGCGGCGCGGTGGATCCGGCGGGGGCCGTGGGCCCGGCTATGGAGCCCGCAGAGGGCGTCAAGCCGGCTGTCCCTGCCCTGGATGTCGCAGGGGCCCTGGACCGGGCCATGGGTCCTCCAGGCCGCACGGACCCTGCCGTCGGCTCCCCTGGCCCCGTCGCCCCTGCCGTGGGCTTGGCGGGGCCCGCAGGCGTGTCCGCTGGGGCAACCGGTCCCACGGGAGCGTCCGCCGGGATCGCCGGACCCGCTCTCGCCCTCACCTCCGCGGTGAAGGGCCCCCGTCGCGCCGCCGCCGTGACGTCCGAGGTGTCGCCCACGACCGCGCACCGGACGAGCCGGGCGCCCTGCGCCCGGGCCACCTTCTCCGCCCGCGCACAGGCGACGGTGCCGCCCTCGGCCCAGTGGCCCGCCGCCGCCAGAGCGGCGAGGTCGGCGGCCCCGGCCGTGCGGTGCCGGTCAACTACCGCCTCCCCCAGGGCGAGACCGGTGCCGAACACCACGCACAACAGGGCGATCGCGCCGACGCTCCACACGGTGGCGGAACCACGGTCCGGCAGACGGCACCCTCGACACCCGCTACGGATGAGCCGGCGGAAGCGGCGGAACCCCGCGATGCGGCCCCTCGACCTCCCCGTCCTCCGCTTCACGTCCCCGCTCCCCGCTGGGCGCGCGTCCCGACCATGTCCTCCGCCTCCGCCACGGCTTCCTCCCTCAGCTGGAAGGGCAGCACGCCCAGCCCCGGCGGGTCGGCCACGACGACCACGTGCACGTGATCTCCCCGGCGGGTCACCGTGACCTTCGCACCGTGCGGTGCCACGTCCCGGGCCACTCGGGTCACCGAGCCCTCTGGGTCCTGGCGGGCGGCGGCCCGAGCCCCCGCCCGTGCCGCGTCCACGCACTGGATCTGCGCGAGCACCACCAGCAGGACCCAGACCAGCGTCGTCACCACGAGCACCAGCACGGGCAGGACCATGGCGGCCTCCGCAGTCACGAACCCCGCGTCGGCGGCCACCCGTTCAGCTCGGCGTGCCCGCGCCTGTGCCCGTGCCCGATCACATCCGCGCACTGAGCGCTCGCTTCACGATGTTCTGCAACTCCGTCTTGACCTGGCCGCTCGTCACCACCTCGTAGAGCAGGACGGCGAACGCCACCGCCGCGATGATCCCCATCGCGTACTCGGACGTCACCATTCCCGCGTCCCGGCACATCAGGGCACGCAGCCGTGCCCGTACCTTTCCGTACATCTCAACCCCCGTGAGGTCTCGGTCTGCTGCTTGGTCCGTTGCTTGCCTGTTGGTTCTCTGTCGGTTCCGTTCCGCCGCCGCCCTCAGCCACCACCTCCGCCCAGCAGTCCGCCCGCGAGGCCGATCAGCACGGGCAACACGCCCACCGCGACGAAGGCGGGCAGGAAACACAGCCCCACCGGTGCGGTGACCAGTACGGCCGCCCGGCGTGCCCTGGCCGTCGCGGTGCGCGCCCGGTCGGCGCGGACGTCGGCCGCGAGCCGGGCGGCCGGGCCCGCGGCGGGGAGGCCCGACTCGTCGGCCCGCTCCAGCAGCCGTGCCAGGGCCGCGGCTCCCGGTATCGAGGCGAGTCCGCGCCAGGCGTCTGCCGGCTGCCCGCCGAGCCGGACCTGGGCGGCTCCCCGGGCCAGCGCGTCCCCGACGGGACCACCCAGGGCCTCTCCGACGGCCTGGGCGGCGATCACCGGGCCGGCACCGGCCGCGACACAGGCCGCCAGCAGGTCGGCCGCGAGCGGAAGTTGACGGGCGGCTTCGACCGCGCCGGACTCCGCTTCGGGACGACTCGCCGTCCGCCGCCGCCACTGCCACATCCCGGCCGCCCCGGCGAGCCCGAGCACGAGCCCGGTCAGCCCGCCGACCAGCACCCACCCGGCCCCGGCGACACCCACCGCCGGCAAGCACTGCCGCAGGTCACTTGTCGCACGGAGCCGTGCACGCGAGCGCCGTGCCTCCTCCGCCGTCCGCTCCGTCCCCAGCAGCGCGGCCGTCCGCCGCCGCGCTCTCCGCTCCCGGCCCATCGCCTCCATCCATCTCACCGTCAGCCACAGGAGCGCCGCCGCCCCCGCGACCGTCCCCAGCCTGTGGACAACACCACCCGCGCTCACATCGCCTCCGCCGCTCGCACGATCCGCAAGGCCCACCACAGGCCCGCGCCCTCCAGCACGCCACCGATGACCAGGCAGCCCAGACCCGCTCCCGTGTGCAGCAGCACCCGCAAGGGGTCGGCCCCCATGGCCGTGCCCAGCAGGAGTCCGAGGGCCGGCAGGCCGGCGAGCATGACGGCCGTGACCCTGGCCCCTGACAACTGGGCCCGCAGATCGGCACGTTGGTCGCGCTCCGCCCGCAGTGCCCCTTCGAGCCGGTCCAGCCCGGCCGCCAGGCCCGCGCCCTGGTCCACGGCCACCCGCCAGCAGGCCGCGAGGCCGCGCAGGCCCTCGGCCCCCGGCTGCCGGGCCGCCCCGGCGAGCGCGGCGGGCACGTCCCCGCCGAACCGGGCCGCCGCCAGCACCGCCGCCTGCGCGTCGCCGAGCCCGCCCGAGTCGCGCGCGGCGCAAAGCAGCGCCTCGCCCGGCTGCCGCCCGGCCCGCACCTCTCCGGCGAGGGCCCCGCACAGGGCGATCACCGCGTCCGCCTGCCGCTCCTGCCGTCGGCGCGCCGCCCGGGCGAGCCGGGTACGGCGCAGCAGCGGCACCCCGACCGCCCCCGCGACGACCGGCAGCACCGAGGCGCCCAGCACCGCGAGCACCAGCCCGGCGGCCGCTGCCCACCACTCGCCGCGCAACCGTCCTCGGGCTTGAGCCAGTTGGCGAAGGATCCGGTCGGAGGGTGGCTGTCCCGGGCCCTCCGGCCCGCCGCCGGCGAACAGCACCCGCGCCCGCCGTGCCGCAGAGTGCCACCCGCCCAGCAGCCACACGGCCGGCAGCCACACGGCCGCCCCGGCACACACCGCGCCCGCGGCCACCCGGACCGAACCCCAGAACCCCTCATCCATCGCGGTCCTCACCTCCTCTCCCGCTCTCCCTCCGGAGCAGCCCCCGCAGCCGCTCCCACCCCGGTTCCGCCACGAATGCCTCCGCGCCCCAGCGCAGCGCCGGCACGGTCCGCACCAGTCCCGAGGCATCCCGCTCCAGCACCCGCACCTCGGCGATCCGCCGCCTCCCGGAACGGTCCCGCACGAGGTGCAGCACCACCGACAGCGCGGCTGCCAACTGGCTGTGCAGCGCTGCCCGGTCGAGCCCGGCGGCGGTGCCCAGCGCCTCCAGCCGGGCGGGGACGTCCGCCGCTGCGTTGGCGTGCACCGTGCCGCAGCCGCCTTCGTGGCCAGTGTTGAGGGCGGCCAGCAGATGGACCACCTCGCCGCCGCGCACCTCGCCCACGACCAGTCGGTCCGGCCGCATCCGCAGTGCCTGCCGCACCAGGTCCTCGAGGGTGACCAGGCCCGCGCCCTCCTGGTTGGCGGGTCTGGTCTCCAGGCGGACGACGTGCGGATGGTCGGGTCGCAGCTCCGCGGAGTCCTCGGCGAGGACGATCCGCTCACCGGGCCCGGCGAGCCCGAGCAGCGCGCTGAGCAGGGTGGTCTTCCCGGTTCCGGTCCCTCCGCTGATGAGGAAGGACAGCCGGGCCTCGATCAGCGCCCGCAGTACGCGGTCCCCGCCGGGCGGCACCGTGCCCGCCGCGACCAGTTCCTCCAGCGTGAACGCGCGTGGCCGTACGACCCGCAGGGACAGGCAGGTGCAGCCGACGGCGACGGGAGGCAGCACGGCGTGCAGCCGGGTGCCGTCGGGCAGCCGGGCGTCGACCCATGGCCGGGCGTCGTCCAGCCGGCGGCCGGCCACGGCGGCCAGGCGCTGCGCGAGGCGCCGTACGGCAGCCGCGTCGGGGAAGGCGACGGCGGCCCGCTCCAGTCCGCCGCCCCGGTCCACCCACACCCGGTCCGGGGCCGACACGAGGACGTCGGTCACCGACGGATCGGCCAGCAACGGCTCCAGTGGACCGCTGCCGATCAGTTCGGAGCGCAACCGCTCGGCCGCGCCGAGCACTTCCGCGTCCCCGAGCACCCGGCCCTGTTCGCGCAGGGCCTGCGCGACCCGCGCGGGCGTCGGCTCGGCCCCGTTCTCGGCGAGCCACTGCCGTACGCCGTCCAGCAACTCCACCGGCATGCGGGGCCCGTTGGCGGGCGCGGGCTCGTCCAGCGCGTCCGCGGGCGCCGTCCGCAGGTGTTCGGCAACCGTCCTCATGCGGCCGCCGCCTCGATCAGTGCCCGCTCCCAGAAGGCGGTGCAGAAGCGGGCGAGCGGTCCGCGCGCCACCGCGCCGGGCGGGGTCCTGCCCTCGCCGGAGCGCCGCAGTGCCGACTCCACGGGCACCTCGCCCGCCAGCGGCAGGCCGAGCAGCCTGGCCACCTCACGGTCGTCGAGCCCGGGCGCGTACGGCCCCCGGACCGCCACCCGCAGATCGCGCAGGACCATGCCGACCGCCGACGCCACCCGTGCCGCGGCCGCCACGGCGCGCAGTTCGGCGGGGACCACGAGCAGGCCGAGGTCGATCTGGGCGAGCGCCTCGGCGACCCCTTCGTCGACGCGGCGGGGCAGGTCGACCACCACGGCGCCGCCGCGCCGACGGGCGGCGGCCAGCACCGCCCGGACGGCCTGCGGTGGGACGGCCACGCAGTCGCCACGGTCCCAGCTGAGCACGCGCAGCGAGTGCAGTTCGGGCAGCGACTCCTCCAGGGCGCCGCCGCCGACTCTTCCGCGCGAGGCGGCGAACGCGGGCCAGCGCAGCCCGTCGGCCGTCTCCCCGCCCAGCAGGACGTCGAGGCCGCCGCCCAGCGGATCCGCGTCCACGAGCAGGGTACGCAGGCCCTCCCGGGCGGAGGTGACGGCGAGGGCGCAGGCCAGGGTGGACGCGCCCGCTCCGCCGCGGCCGCCGATGACGCCCACGGTGAGCGCGGGACGGCCGACGCCCTCGGCGACGTCGGCGATGCGGTCGACCAGCCACTGCTCGCCGTCGGGCAGCACCAGCACGTGGTCCGCGCCGATCTCGATGGCGCGCCGCCAGATCCCGGAGTCGTCCTGGTCTCGGCCGACCAGCACCACTCCGCGCCGGCGGGCGGCTCCGCGCACCCGCCGGGCGGCGTCGTCGCCGACCAGTACCAGCGGTGCCGTCTCCCAGCCACCTCTGCGCTCGGGAAGACCGTGATGGACCTCGGGGGTGGCGCCGGCCGCCGCGCACAGGCGCAGCAGGTCGTCGAGGAGTCCGGCGTCCTCGGTGACGATCAGTGGTCTGCCCTGCAACCCTCCGGCCTCGGGCGGTGGATCGTGTGTGACGGTTCCGGCCACGGGTCGGACCCCCTTCGCTGCTTCTTTCGCGTGGACCGTGCGGCCCCGCGAATCCCGAACATGAGAAGAACCGGCGATCGGCCTTCCTTTGGGCGGCCGATACGGAACCGGCCAAGAACTCGCCGGGAGCGGTGCGCGTCGGGAATCACGGTGCAGTGATCCGGAAAATCGTGTGGATCTTGGTCAAAAACTGTGGACGACTCGATGGCTGTGAATATCGCCGTCACCCATACCGGTGACCCGTGTACTGGTTCCCGTGCGACTTCCACAGAGCAGCGACACAACTACGCACGGTGACAGATCGCGGAGATGACCCAAACCCACGTGATGCGGCCGATTCGGCTCGGCAACCACGGACAGAAAGGGAGAAACCCACCCGGACATGCGACGACCCCCGCCGGGGGGGAGAGCGGGGGTCGTCTTCACGGCCGACTCGGGGGGGGAGGAGTCGGACCGCGTTGGCACGGTCGCGAACGATCCGTGACTTCCATGGTGTACCCGAGAGCCTTCTCAGGCAAACCCACACGCCCACCTTACGCCGAATGGGCTGCCCCTATGCTCAGGGGCGTGGAAAACCACTCCTTGCCCCGCACAGCGGCCTTCTTCGATCTGGACAAGACGGTCATTGCGAAGTCGAGCACGCTCACCTTCAGCAAGTCGTTCTACCAAGGCGGACTGATCAACCGCAGGGCCGTGTTGCGAACGGCGTACGCCCAGTTCGTCTTCCTCGCCGGCGGCGCCGACCACGACCAGATGGAGCGCATGCGCGAGTACCTGTCCGCGCTGTGCCGCGGCTGGAACGTGCGGCAGGTCAAGGAGATCGTCGCCGAGACGCTGCACGACCTGATCGACCCGATCATCTACGACGAGGCCGCGTCCCTCATCGAGGAGCACCACACCGCCGGCCGCGACGTGGTCATCGTGTCCACGTCGGGCGCGGAGGTGGTCGAGCCGATCGGCGAACTGCTGGGCGCGGACCGCGTGGTGGCCACCCGGATGGTGGTGGGGGAGGACGGCTGCTTCACCGGCGAGGTGGAGTACTACGCCTACGGCCCGACGAAGGCGGAGGCGATCCGCGAGCTGGCCGAGTCCGAGGGGTACGACCTCAGCCGCTGCTACGCCTACAGCGACTCGGTGACCGATCTGCCGATGCTGGAGTCGGTCGGGCATCCGCACGCCGTGAACCCCGACCGGGCGCTGCGCCGGGAGGCCGTCGCGCGCGCGTGGCCGGTTCTCGACTTCCACCGGCCGGTGCGGCTCAAGCAGCGGCTGCCCGCCCTCTCGGTGCCGCCGCGTCCGGCCCTGGTCGCGATGGCGGCCATAGGCGCGGCGGCGGCCACCGCGGGACTCGTCTGGTACACGAGCCGGCGCCGGAATTCGATCGCCTGATTCGCCGCTCGGCCGCCTTGAAATGCCGCACGGCACCAGCGCGTCCGTTTAGCTCCTGTTTGAACCTGAAAGTAAAGAAGTGCAGCCGGGGGTTCCGCTTGTACCCCGCTTGCAGTACAAAGGACTCGACGGCCCGCGAGACCGGAGGACATCCGCAAGGATCACCTTCAACAGCGCTATTGGCCCCACGGACCGAGCATGAACACCGGGCACCCACGCGACGTCGACCCGTCGATTACGGGCCAGCCGCACCAGGTGACGGGCAAAGATCCCGGCCTGATGGGCGACATATCGAGGACGCTTGGTAACTCGGTGCTCATGCCAGCGGCGGTACGAGTTCTCGTACCGCCGCAACCCTGTGTCCGGGTCCGTCACGCCGCTCCGCGCTGAAGCGCCTCGCACACCGCCGTGGACTCGCGCGCCCCCAGCTCCACCGCCCTGGCGCAGTGGGCGATCCAGGCCGCCATGCCCTCCGGGGTACCGGAGACATAGCCGTCCAGGGCCGTCAGGTAGGCCGCGCGGCCAAGTTCGGCGTGGCCGACCTCGGCGGGGCAGACCGACTTGGGGTCGAGACCGCTGCCGACCAGGACGATGCGCTCGGCCGCCCGGGCGATCAGCCCGTTGTGGGAGACGAAGGGCCGCAGCGCCAGAAGCTCGCCGTGCACAACGGCCGCCGTCACCAGGGCGGGCGCGGAGCCCCCGGCGATGATCAGTTCCGACAGCCCCTCCAGGCGTCCGGAGACCTCATCGGCGCTCGGCGGCGCCAGTTCGATCAGCGGCTCGCCGACACCCTCACCCGCCTGGCGCGGCCGTCCGACCGCGTCCTCCTGGCTCGCGGCGGCGACCAGGTGCAGCCGGGCCAGCACCCGCAGGGGCGACTGCCGCCAGATGGACAGCAGTTGCCCGGCCTCGGCCGTCAGTCTCAGGGCGGCGCCCATCACCCGCGCCTCGTCACCGCTGAAGTCGGAGCGGCGCCGCACCTCCTCCAGGGCCCAGTCCGCACCGGACAGCGCCGCGGAGCTGCGCGCAGCGCGCAGCGCCGCCTCGGAGGTGACCTCGTTGCTCCTGCGCCGCATGACCCGGTGCCCGTACACCCGGTCCACGGCCTTGCGCACGGACTCCACGGACTCGGTCACACCGGGCAGCGCACCCAGGGCCGCAAGGGGGTCCTGCCTGTTCGAGTTCGTGCGAGAGCCCGGCGGAGGCTCGGCGGTCGCGCCTGTCGTACTCATGGGTAAGACCCTACGGGCCCGAGCGCCCCACCCCACGATGGAGTGGTCTTCTTCACGCATCCCTCCACGCTCAGCGATCGAGCCACTACGCTTCGTGAACATGAAAATTGCTTTCGTCGGGAAGGGCGGCAGCGGCAAGACCACCCTGTCCTCTCTGTTCATCCGGCATCTCGCGGCCGCCGGCGCGCCCGTCGTCGCGATCGACGCCGACATCAACCAGCATCTGGGGGCCGCGCTCGGCCTGGAGGAGGCGCAGTCCGCCGCACTGCCGGCGATGGGCGACCATCTGCCGCTGATCAAGGACTGCCTGCGCGGCACCAACCCGCGCATCACCTCCGCCGAGACGATGATCAAGACGACCCCGCCGGGCGAGGGCTCGCGCCTGCTGCGCCTGTGCGAGGACAACCCGCTCTACGACGCCTGCGCGCACCCGGTGGAACTCGACGGCGAGGCCGTCCGTTTGATGGTCACCGGCCCCTTCACGGACGCCGACCTGGGGGTCGCCTGCTACCACTCCAAGACGGGTGCGGTGGAGCTGTTTCTGAACCACCTGGTGGACAGCCGCGACGAGTACGCCGTGGTCGACATGACGGCGGGCTCGGACTCCTTCGCCTCCGGCATGTTCACCCGTTTCGACATCACGTTCCTCGTCGCCGAGCCGACCCGGAAGGGGGTCTCCGTCTACCGCCAGTACAAGGAGTACGCCCGTGACTACGGGGTCGTGCTGCGTGTCGTCGGCAACAAGGTTCAGGGCCGGGACGACCTCGACTTCCTGCGCGCCGAGGTCGGGGACGACCTGCTCGTGACCGTCGGGCACTCGGACTGGGTGCGCGCCATGGAGAAGGGCCGGCCGCCCCGGTTCGAGTTCCTGGAGGACGCCAACCGCCGCGCCCTGCGCATGCTCCAGGTCGCCGCCGACGCCACCTACGAGCTGCGCGACTGGGACCGCTACACCCGCCAGATGGTGCACTTCCACCTGAAGAACGCCGCCTCGTGGGGAAACGAGCGGACCGGGGCCGACCTCGCGTCCCAGATCGACCCCGGCTTCGTCCTCGGCGAGGGCGTCACCGCCCCGGCGTGAGTCCCGCCACGGGCCCGAGTCCCAGCCGCGGCCGGGACTCCAGCCCCGGTGTGGAGCCCCGGCACGGCCCAAGGGCCCGCCATGGCTTGGAGTGCCGCTACGGCTTGGGCGCCCCGGGCACGCCCTTGGGGGCCGGGGCCGGGCGTGATGACAGGAAGGACGTCCAGCCCTGCTTCGGGGCCTCGCCGACCTCGAGGGTCCGCAGCCGGTCGAGGGTCCGCGGGTCCTGGGCGTCCAGCCAGTCGGCCAGCTGGTGGAAGGAGACGCAGCGCACGTCGGGCTTGTTGCACACCTGCTTCACGACGTCCTCGACGGCGCGCATGTAGGTGCCGCCGTTCCAGGACTCGAAGTGGTTGCCGATCACCAGCGGGGCGCGGTTGCCGTCGTAGGCCCGCTGGAAGCCCTTGAGCAGGCCGTCACGCATCTGGTTGCCCCAGTAGCCGAACTTCGCGGGGTCGCCCTGGGTCTGCGTGCCGGACTGGTTGACCATGAAGTTGTAGTCCATGGTCAGCTGCTCGAAGGTGTGCCCGGGGAAGGGCACCAGCTGCATCGACAGGTCCCACAGGCCGTCCTTCTTCTTGGGCCACTCCTGGTTGTTGACGCCGCTGCTGTCGTAACGGAAGCCCAGCCGGCTCGCCGCCTTGACGAAGTTCTTCTGGCCCTCCAGGCACGGGGTGCGGCCGCCGATGAGCTCCTTGTCGTAGTCGAAGGGCAGCGAGGCGGCGCTCTTCAAGCCTGTGTTGGTCTTCCAGGTCTTCACGAACTGCTTTGCCTGGGAGATCTCGCTCTTCCACTCGTCGACCGACCAATTTCCGACCCCGCCGTCGGGGCCGCAGAAGTGACCGTTGAAGTGGGTGCCGATCTCATTGCCCTCCAACCACGCCAGCCGTGCCTGCTCGACCGTGTCGGCGATGCCCTGCGCGTCATTGAAGCCGATGTCGGAGCTGCCCGGGGCGTGCTGCGGCGGCCGGTACAGGTCGCGCTTCTCCTGCGGGAGCAGGTACACGCCGCTGAGGAAGAAGGTCATGGTCGCGTTGTTGGCCTTGGCCACCCGGCGGAAGTGGGAGAACAGCTTCTGACTGTCCTCACCGGCCCCGTCCCAGGAGAACACGACGAACTGCGGCGGCTTCTCACCGGCCTTGAGCCGCTCCGGCCTGGGCAGGTGCGGCTGCGCTCCGGTGTACGCGGTGGACCCGTCGCCGATCAGGCGTACGACACTGCCGGGCAGTTGCGGGCCCTTCTGCGGGGCGCCGGGCGCGCCCTGCCTCGGCGCCTCGGGGCCGCTCGCGCAACCCGCGAGCGACGAGGCGCAGACCGCGGCGACGGCGACGCCCACGGCGATCCTCTGGGTGGCGGCCATGTTCCGCCCACCTTCTTCCTTCTCTCGTCCGACGCCGATACGGCGTGTGCTGGTGATGTGCCGGACGGGCCGACAGCGCCGTCAAGATCGCACGGACTGGAGAAGGAATTAGTAGGACAAGCCGACGAAAAGTCCACTTCACTCAACGAGGTGATTCACTGCCCCGTTTGAGCAGACGGTCTAGGCATGGGCTTTACGCGGCATTACGATTGCTTTACCAAGCGTTGAATCCGCCGTTCCCGCTGAATTCCTTTGATTCAGCCGCAAGTTCCGCGCCCGCGCCAACCCGAGGAGACGGTGCACATGCCGGCCTGCGCCCCCGACGACACCGCGAAGTCCGCCCGCACCGAGCGTGCCCACCCGCCCCACAGCCCGCCCCGGCGCCCACGTCGCCTCCGCCTCGCGGGCGCCGACGTGTCGGCCTCCGTCGCGGTTTTCCTGATCGCCCTGCCCCTCTCCCTCGGTATCGCTCTGGCCACCGGCGCTCCGCTGCGGGCCGGCCTCGTGGCCGCCGCCGTGGGCGGACTCGTCGCCGGACGGCTCGGCGGCTCACCGCTCCAGGTCAGCGGCCCCGCCGCCGGACTCACCGTCGTGACCGCCGATCTGATTCACCGTTATGGATGGCGTACGACCTGCGCGGTCACCGTTCTGGCCGGTCTCGCCCAACTCGCCCTCGGCTGCTTGCGCGTGGCCCGCGGCGCGCTCGCCGTCAGCCCCGCCGTCGTGCACGGCATACTCGCCGGGATCGGGGTGACCATCGCCGTCGCCCAGGTGCACATCGCCCTCGGCGGCAGCCCGCAGAGCTCCGTGATCGACAACCTCCGCGCCATGCCAGCCCAGTTGAGCGCGCTCGACCCGGCGGCCCTCGCGGTGAGCGCGCTGACCCTGGCGGTACTGCTGTCCTGGCCGCGCCTGCCCGGTCGACCAGGCCGCCTGCTGGGCAGGGTGCCGGCCGCGCTCGTCGCCGTCGCCGCGGCCACCGCCGTCGCCTCCCTCACCGGGCTGGTGCTGCCCAGGGTCGATCTGCCGTCCTGGCGCAGCCACGCCCTGGCCGGACTGCCCCAGGGGCCGGTGCTCGGGCTCGTCGCCGCGGTGCTCGGCACCACGCTGGTGTGCAGCGTGCAGTCGCTGCTCGGCGCAGTCGCCGTGGACAAGCTGGTCGCGGGCCGCGCGGGACCGGCCGCCCGGGCCGGCCGCTCGGACCTGGACCGGGAACTGCTCGGCCAGGGCGCCGCCAACGTCGTCTCCGGCGCGCTCGGCGGCCTGCCGGTCGCCGGGGTGGCCGTGCGGAGTACGGCGAATGTGCGCGCGGGTGCCGTGAGCCGGAACTCCACGATGCTGCACGGCTTTCTCGTAGTGATCGCCGCGCTGCTGATGGTCCCGGTGCTGGAGTTCGTCCCGCTCGCCTCGCTCGCCGCCCTGGTGATGGCCGTCGGCCTCCAGATGGTGTCCCCGCACCACATCCGCACGGTGACCCGCCACCGGGAGGCCCCGGTGTACGCCGCCACCGCCCTCGGCGTGGTGGTCCTCGGCATTCTGCAGGGCGTGGCTCTCGGCATCGCCGTAGCCGTCGCCGTCGCCCTGCGCCGCCTCGCCCGCACCCGCATCACGCACGAAGAGCGGAAAGGAGTCCATCACCTGGAGGTACGAGGGCAGTTGACGTTCCTCGCGGTGCCACAGCTCAGCCGGGCCCTGCATCTCGTGCCCCCGGGAACCACCGTGGTCGTCCGACTGGACGGCTCGTTCATGGATCACGCGGCGTACGAGTCACTGCGGGACTGGCAGCGGACGCACACCGCTCGGGGCGGCTCGGTCGAGCTCAGCGGCTGCCGTCACCCGGAATCCTTCACCCTGACCGAAGTGACAAAGACACCCCAGGCGGGGGCGCCCTCCCTTACGGTCAGTGACAATCAGAGCGCGCCGAGCAAGAAAGGAGTCCAGGAGTGAACCTCCGGGGACCGGCGCGCGTGACCCGTGAATGAGCGGGTGTCAGGATAAGAGGGGTTGACCGACACCCTGGGGCCCTCGGAGAATCGGGCGCATTAATTGGTCTAAACCACTGGGACGGTGTGCGACGATGGCAGACAACGAGCGTTCTTCACTCTCCAACCTCCTGAAGGAGGAGCGACGCTTCGCGCCGCCCGCCGACCTGGCCGCGAACGCCAACGTCACGTCGGACGCGTACGAGCAGGCCAAGGCCGACCGGCTCGGTTTCTGGGCGGAGCAGGCCCGTCGGCTGACCTGGGCCGTGGAGCCGACCGAGACGCTCGACTGGTCGAACCCGCCGTTCGCCAAGTGGTTCAAGGACGGCACGCTCAACGTGGCGTACAACTGCGTCGACCGGCATGTCGAGGCCGGACACGGCGACCGGGTCGCGATCCACTTCGAGGGTGAGCCCGGCGACCACCGCGCCATCACCTACGCCGAGCTCAAGGACGAGGTCTCCAAGGCCGCGAACGCCCTGCTCGAACTGGGCGTCCGAAAGGGCGACCGGGTCGCGATCTACATGCCGATGATCCCGGAGACCGCGGTCGCGATGCTGGCCTGCGCCAGGATCGGTGCCACGCACTCGGTGGTCTTCGGCGGCTTCTCCGCGGACGCGCTCGCCACCCGCATCAAGGACGCCGACGCCCGCGTCGTGATCACCGCCGACGGCGGTTACCGCCGCGGCAAGCCGTCCGCGCTCAAGCCGGCCGTCGACGAGGCGGTCGGGCGCGTGGACAACGTCGACCACGTGCTGGTGGTCCGCCGCACCGGCCAGGAGGTCGCCTGGACCGAGGGCCGGGACCTGTGGTGGCACGAGATCGTCGACCGCCAGCCGGCCGAGCACACCCCGGAGGCGTTCGAGGCGGAGCACCCGCTGTTCATCCTGTACACCTCGGGCACCACGGGGAAGCCGAAGGGCATCCTGCACACCTCCGGCGGCTACCTCACGCAGGTCGCGTACACGCACTGGGCGGTCTTCGACCTCAAGCCGGAGACCGACGTGTTCTGGTGCACCGCCGACGTCGGCTGGGTCACCGGCCACTCGTACATCGTGTACGGGCCGCTGGCCAACGGCGCGACGCAGGTCATGTACGAGGGCACGCCGGACACCCCGCACCAGGGCCGCTTCTGGGAGGTCGTGCAGAAGTACGGCGTGACGATCCTCTACACGGCGCCGACCGCGATCCGTACGTTCATGAAGTGGGGCGACGACATCCCCGCGAAGTTCGACCTGTCCTCCCTGCGCGTCCTCGGCTCGGTCGGCGAGCCGATCAACCCGGAGGCGTGGATCTGGTACCGCAAGAACATCGGCGGCGACCGCACCCCGGTCGTCGACACCTGGTGGCAGACGGAGACCGGCGGCATCATGATCTCCCCGCTGCCGGGGGTGACCGACGCCAAGCCCGGCTCGGCCCAGCGGCCGCTGCCCGGCATCTCCGCCACCGTGGTGGACGACGAGGCGAACGAGGTGCCCAACGGCGGCGGTGGCTACCTGGTGCTCACCGAGCCGTGGCCGTCGATGCTGCGCACCATCTGGGGCGACGACCAGCGGTTCATCGACACCTACTGGTCGCGGTTCGAGGGCCGCTACTTCGCCGGTGACGGTGCCAAGAAGGACGACGACGGCGACATCTGGCTGCTCGGCCGCGTGGACGACGTGATGCTCGTGTCCGGGCACAACATCTCCACCACCGAGGTCGAGTCCGCCCTCGTCTCCCACCCGTCGGTCGCCGAGGCGGCCGTGGTCGGCGCGACGGACGAGACCACCGGACAGGCGATCGTCGCCTTCGTGATCCTGCGCGGCGCGGTCACGGAGACCGAGAACCTGGTCGGCGAGCTGCGCGACCACGTCGGCTCGACCCTCGGCCCGATCGCCAAGCCCAAGCGGATCCTGCCGGTGGCGGAGCTGCCGAAGACCCGCTCCGGGAAGATCATGCGGCGCCTGCTGCGTGACGTGGCGGAGAACCGGCAGCTCGGCGACGTCACGACGCTGACCGACTCCACCGTCATGGACCTCATCCAGGCCAAGCTCCCCGCGTCGTCCAGCGAGGACTGAGCGGGGACCGCCCGGAATCCGGGCGAGGACTGAGAACGGCGTCAAGGGGCACTCGGCGCGACAAGCGCCCGGTGCCCCTTCCGCACCGGCGAAAGAAACGCCGGACCCGCTCGCCTCTGGCTTGGGTATGGTGGGCGGGACAACACAACGGAACAAACCCTCAGGTGCGCCGGGAAGTCTGGTCGGCATGTGATTCGTCATGCCCACCGACCGGAGGTTCCCGTGACCGCGCCCCGCACCGACACCCCCCGCAAGTTTCTCGGCCGCCTGTCCCTGCCCGAGCGGAACTTCGTGGCGGACGCGCTGCGCACCGAGACCGTCGGTGGTGTGATCCTCCTGCTCGCCGCGGTCGCCGCGCTGCTCTGGGCGAACATCCCCGCCCTGCGCGGCAGCTACGAGAGCGTCGGGCACTTCCACCTTGGCCCCGCCTCCCTCGGCCTGAACCTCTCCGTGGAGCACTGGGCCGCCGACGGACTGCTCGCCGTGTTCTTCTTCGTCGCCGGAATCGAGCTCAAGCGCGAACTGGTGGCCGGGGACCTGAAAGACGGCAAGGCCGCGATCCTGCCGGTGATCGCCGCGCTGTGCGGCATGGCGGTACCGGCCGTCGTCTACGTCCTGACCAATCTCGGCTCGGGCGGCTCGCTCGGCGGCTGGGCGGTGCCGACCGCGACGGACATCGCCTTCGCGCTCGCCGTCCTCGCGGTCATCGGTACCTCGCTGCCCAGCGCCCTGCGTGCCTTCCTGCTGACGCTCGCCGTCGTCGACGACCTGTTCGCGATCCTGATCATCGCCGTCTTCTTCACCGGCCACCTGAACTTCGCCGCGCTCGGCGGGGCGGCGGCCGGACTCGCCGTCTTCTGGCTGCTGCTGCGCAAGGGCGTGCGCGGTTGGTACGTGTACGTGCCGCTCGGCCTGGTCATCTGGGCGCTGATGTACAACAGCGGCGTGCACGCCACCATCGCGGGCGTCGCGATGGGCCTGATGCTGCGCTGCGCCCCCCACGAGAACGAGGAGTCCTCCCCCGGCGAGCGCATCGAACACCTCGTACGGCCTCTCTCGGCGGGCCTGGCGGTGCCGCTGTTCGCCCTGTTCAGCGCGGGCGTCTCCCTCTCGGGCGGGGCGCTGGCCAACGTGTTCACCCGGCCCGAGACACTCGGCGTCGTCCTCGGACTGATCGTCGGCAAGACCGTCGGCATCTTCGGCGGGACCTGGCTCACCGCCCGCTTCACCAGGGCGTCGCTCAGCGAGGACCTCGCCTGGGCCGACCTCTTCGCCGTGGCCACGCTCGCCGGGATCGGCTTCACCGTCTCCCTGCTCATCGGCGAACTCGCCTTCACCGGCGACGCGGCGCTCACCGACGAAGTCAAGGCCTCCGTCCTCACCGGCTCCCTCATCGCGGCGATTCTGGCCACCGTTCTGCTGAAGATACGCAACGCCCGGTACCGGAAGCTGTGCGAGTCCGAGGAGCGGGACGAGGACCTCGACGGCATCCCGGACGTCTACGAGCAGGACGACCCCGCCTACCACGTGCGCATGGCCGAAATGCACGAGCGGAAGGCCGCCGAGCACCGCAGGCTCGCCGAGGAGAAAGCAGCCGAAGGGAGCGCGGGGCTTGCCGAAGTGCCGGGCGGGGCAGGCGAGGAGGACGGCGGTCCGGCATGATCTGACGGGACGGTACAAATGACGGGAGCGTTCCCAGTCGGGCAGAAGTCAGGCAGCAGCCGGACCGAGACCGGGGGAACAGAGTCCGCAGTCAGGCAGGAGAGGAAGACCGCGATGAGCGCACCCGACGGCAGCCCGGTCGGCGCCGAACGCAGCATCGGCCAACTGTTCGCCTCGGCGACCACCGAGATGTCGGCGCTGGTGCACGACGAGATCGCACTGGCCAAGGCCCAGCTGCGGCAGGACTTCAAGCGCGGCGCGACCAGCGGCGGGGCGTTCAGCGTGGCCGGTGCGCTTCTGCTGTTCTCCCTGCCGATGCTCAACTTCGCGCTGGCGTACGGCGTTCGCACCTGGACCAACTGGAACCTCGCCCTCTGCTTCCTGGTGTCCTTCGGGGCCAACGTCCTCGTCGCCATCGTTCTGGCCCTGATCGGCGTGCTCATGGCGAAGAAGGCGAAGAAGAGCCAGGGCCCACAGAAGGTCGCCGCGTCGATGAAGGCGACGGCCGGAGTGCTCCAGAACGCCAAGCCGCACCCGCGTCAGGAGCCTGTCGCCCTGGAGGACCGCTCCCCCGCGGCCATCGAGGCTGTGGCACGCTCGACCTCATGACGGAGCCCGCCACCCCTTCGGCGCAATCGACGCCGGTCGTCCGGATCGACCTGCCCGGCGGCAGGAAGGTGACGCACCGGGACGTCGCGGCCAACGGCGCCCGCTTCCACATCGCCGAGCTGGGCGACGGACCGCTGGTCCTGCTGCTGCACGGCTTCCCGCAGTTCTGGTGGACCTGGCGGCACCAGCTTGTCGCCCTCGCCGACGCCGGTTTCCGGGCCGTCGCGATGGACCTGCGCGGCGTGGGCGGCAGCGACCGTACGCCCCGCGGTTACGACCCGGCCAACCTCGCCCTGGACATCACCGGCGTGGTCCGCTCGCTCGGCGAGCCGGACGCCGCGCTGGTCGGCCACGACCTCGGCGGCTATCTGGCGTGGACGGCGGCCGCGATGCGGCCCAAGCTGGTGCGGCGGCTCGCGGTGGTCTCGATGCCACACCCCAGGCGCTGGCGTTCGGCGATGCTCGGGGACGTCCGGCAGACCGCGGCGAGTTCCTACATCTGGGGGTTCCAGCGGCCCTGGATCCCCGAGCGGCAGCTCACCGCGGACAACGGCGCCCTGGTGGCCCGGCTCGTACGGGACTGGTCGGGGCCGCGGCTGCCGGACGACGAGGCGGTGGAGACGTACCGCCGCGCCATGTGCATCCCCTCGACGGCACACTGCTCCGTCGAGCCGTACCGCTGGCTGGTGCGCTCCCTGGCACGGCCCGACGGCATCCAGTTCTACCGCCGGATGAAGCGGCTCGTGCGCGTCCCGACACTGCATCTGCACGGCTCCCTCGACCCCGTGCAGCGCACGCGCAGCGCGGCCGGCTCGGGCGAGTACGTCGAAGCCCCCTACCGCTGGCGCCTCTTCGACGGCCTCGGCCACTTCCCGCACGAAGAGGACCCGGTGGCGTTCTCGACGGAGCTGGTCAACTGGCTGAAGGACCCCGAACCGGATCGGTGACCCGGCCGATGCGCCCGGTATCCGAACGTGAACAACTGTCCTGCGAACTGCCAATTGCCCGGCGCATAGGCCAATTGGGGAGTCCGCGGGCGGTTATCGACCATGGGGCGGGGGCAGACGTCCCGGTATGGGCTGGACGCACGACTACAACGACGTAGCACGCACCCGCCGTTCGGTGAACGGTCCCAACTCCCACCAGCGCGGCACTCCGCAGCCGGCGGACACGGACCCAAGGGTGGGCATTCCCCGCATCCTGCGCCGCCGAGCGCGCTGGGTCTCCGTACGCCTGCGTCACAGCCGCAGCTGACCCCGGCACCGGCCGGGAGGGCCTACAGCGCGCAGTCGTCGCTGCCCACCTGCTGGTTCGCGGTACGACCCCGCGCGATGTCCTGCTGGATCTCGTCGATCGTGAGTGCGTAGCCGGTGTCGGCGTCGTCGAGGGACTTGGCGAACACCACCCCGTACACCTTGCCGTCGGTCGTGAGCAGCGGGCCGCCGGAGTTCCCCTGGCGCACGGTCGTGTACAGCGAGTAGACGTCCCGGCGCACAGTGCCACGGTGGTAGATGTCCGGGCCGCTGGCCGTGATGCGGCCGCGCACCCGCGCGGCCCGGACGTCGTACGACCCGTTCTCCGGGAAGCCGGCGACGATCGCGCCGTCGCCGCTGCGCGCGTCGGTGCCGGTGAACTTCAGGGCCGGCGCCTTCAGATCCGGCACGTCGAGCACGGCGATGTCGCGGTGCCAGTCGTACAGGACGACGGTGGCGTCGTACTTCCGCCCCTCGCCGCCTATCTGCACGGTGGGTTCGTCGACCCCGCCCACGACGTGCGCGTTGGTCATGACGCGGCGGTCGCCGAAGACGAAGCCGCTGCCCTCCAGCACCTTGCCGCAACTGCGCGCGGTGCCCATGATTTTGACGACGGACTGCTTGGCGCGCAGGGCGACGACGCTGTTGGCCAGCGCCGGGTCCGGGGGCTGCACGTCGGTGATGGGCTCGTTGGCGAACGGGCTGAAGACCTGCGGGAAGCCGTTCTGCGCGAGGACGGAGGTGAAGTCCGCGAACCAGGTGTCGGCCTGCGCGGGCAGCACCTCGGAGACCCCGAGCAGCACCCGGGAGTTGCGCACCTCCTTGCCCAGCGTCGGTATCGTCGTGCCGCCGAGGGCCGAGCCGATCAGCCAGGCGACCAGCAGCATGGCGACGACGTTGACCAGGGCGCCGCCGGTCGCGTCCAGGGCGCGGGCCGGTGACCAGGTGATGTACACGCGCAGCTTGCTGCCGAGGTGGGTGGTCAGGGCCTGGCCGATCGAGGCGCAGACGATCACGACGATGACCGCGACGACGGCCGCGGTGGTGCTGACCGGCGTGTTCTCCGTCATCGCGTCCCAGATCACCGGAAGCGTGTAGACGGCGAGAAGACCGCCGCCCAGGAAGCCGATCACCGACAGGATGCCGACGACGAATCCCTGGCGATAGCCCACGACCGCGAACCACGCGGCGGCGATCAGCAGCAGGATGTCCAGCACGTTCACCGCGTCGAGCCTCGCCTCATCATGTTCCCATCACCCCAGGCCGGCCGGTCTCTTCCTGGAGTTCCGCCCCCGGGAGCACCGCCGCGGTGCCCACCCTGTCACGACCCCCAGTCGAGCGGGACCTGCTTGTCGCGGTCCCAGGGCAGCTCCCAGCCCGCGTAGTGGAGCACACGGTCGATGATCCCGGCGGTGAAGCCCCACACAAGGGCGGATTCGACCAGGAATGCCGGACCTCGGTGGCCGCTGGGGTGGACGGTCGTGGCCCGGTTGTCGGGGTTCGTGAGATCCGCCACGGGCACGGTGAACACGCGTGCGGTCTCCGCCGGGTCGACGACGCCCACCGGGCTGGGCTCGCGCCACCAGCCGAGCACGGGCGTGACCACGAAGCCGCTGACCGGGATGTACAGCCGGGGCAGCGCGCCGAACAGCTGGACCCCGCCCGGTTCGAGCCCGGTCTCCTCCTCGGCCTCGCGCAGTGCGGCCCGCAGCGGGCCCTCGCCCTGCGGGTCGCCGTCCTCGGGGTCGAGCGCCCCGCCGGGGAACGACGGCTGGCCGGCGTGCGAGCGCAGCGAGCTCGCCCGCTCCATGAGCAGCAGCTCGGGTCCGCGCTCGGCCTCGCCGAAGAGGATCAGGACGGCGGACTGGCGCCCCGCGCCGTCCTTCGGCGGCAGGAAGCGGCTCAGCTGGACCGGCCGGACCGTCTCGGCCACCCGCGCGACCGGCTCGAGCCAGCCGGGCAGCCCTTCCCTGCTGAGCGCCACCGAGCCGCCCTGCGTCCCGCTCGCCTCACTGGCCCGCGTCATCGCCACCCCCGTTCCCCTCGCCGTCCTGGCCGCCGTCCAGCCGTACCCCTCGGGGTCCTGCCGTGTCCCACGCCCGAGCTCCTCGGCATCCCGCCGTGTCCAACGCCCGGCGGCACCGAGATCGTTCCGCCGGTGTCATCCGGCCCCCAGCGGCGATGCCGGCCGGCCGCCCGCGTCCAGGTAGGACTGCGGCGGCTTGAGGCGCTGACCGGGGAAGCCGCCCTTCTCGTACTTCAGCAGCTTCTTCGCCTTCTCCGGGTCCGTCTCGCCCTCGCCGTAGGCCGGGCAGAGCGGGGCGATCGGGCAGGCGCCGCACGCGGGCTTGCGGGCGTGACAGATGCGGCGGCCGTGGAAGATCACGTGGTGCGAGAGCATCGTCCAGTCGCTCTTGGGGAAGAGCGCGGCCACGGCGGCCTCGATCTTGTCGGGCTCGGTCTCCTCGGTCCACTGCCAGCGCCGCACGAGCCGCTGGAAGTGCGTGTCCACGGTCAGGCCGGGCCTGCCGAAGGCGTTGCCGAGGACCACGAAGGCGGTCTTGCGGCCGACGCCGGGGAGCTTGACGAGGTCCTCGAGCCGCCCCGGGACCTCGCCGCCGAACTCCTCCGTCAGCGCCTTTGACAGGCCTATCACCGACTTGGTCTTGGCCCGGAAGAAGCCGGTGGGCCGGAGGATCTCCTCGACCTCCTCGGGGTTCGCGGCGGCGAGGTCCTCGGGGGTGGGGTACCTGGCGAACAGCCCGGGCGTGGTCTGGTTGACCCGCAGGTCCGTGGTCTGGGCCGACAGGACCGTGGCGACCAGCAGCTGGAAGGGGTTCTCGAAGTCCAGCTCCGGGTGGGCGTAGGGGTACACCTCGGCGAGCTCGCGGTCGATACGGCGGGCCCGGCGGACCAGGGCCGTGCGCGACTCGTTCTTCACCGGCTTCGGGGCGAGCGTCTTCGCCGGCGCGGCCTTCTTGACGGCGGCGGTGGCCTTCTTCGGCGCGACCGTCACCTTCTTCGGCGCCACGGCCTTCCTGACGGGGGCCGCGCTCCTGGCGGAGGGCGCCTTCTTGGCGCGGGCAGCGCGGGCGGCTTTCTTCCCGGGTACCGCCTTCTTCCCAGTCGCAGCCTTCTTCACCGGTGCCTTTTTCGCCGCTTCTGCCCTGTTCGTTCCATCGTAGGGCTCTTGTTCGCCCACAGCGGAATCCTCACGTACAACCACCCGCCCAGCCCCCTCGGCCTGCGCTCTCACCGGCGATTTGGACACCCGGCCAGCCTAAAGCCCAGCACCGACATCCGCTCCGGACCCCCGAGATCGGCCCCTGATTGGCCCCCTGCCGCGTAAGCGTGCACACCTGTGCGGCATCCTTGTGACAGATCACACTGTTTGGACCGTCCGGCAAAATGGGGAACACGGACCCCTGGCACACGGGGGAGCAAGATCCTCTGAGCAGGTCGACAAGGAGAGAACTCGTGGACGACGTTCTGCGGCGCAATCCGCTCTTCGCGGCGCTCGACGACGAGCAGGCCGCGGAGCTTCGCGCCTCCATGACGGAGGTGACACTCGCACGAGGCGACTCGTTGTTCCACGAGGGCGACCCGGGCGACCGGCTCTACGTGGTCACCGAGGGCAAGGTCAAGCTGCACCGCACGTCCCCGGACGGCCGCGAGAACATGCTGGCCGTCGTCGGTCCCGGCGAGCTCATCGGCGAGCTGTCGCTGTTCGACCCGGGCCCGCGCACCGCGACCGCGACCGCGCTGACCGAGGTCAAGATGCTCGCCCTCGGCCACGGCGACCTCCAGCCCTGGCTGAACGTGCGGCCCGAGGTGGCAGGCGCCCTGCTGCGCGCCGTCGCCCGGCGCCTGCGCAAGACCAACGACCAGATGTCGGACCTGGTCTTCTCCGACGTTCCGGGCCGTGTCGCCCGTGCCCTGCTGGACCTCTCCCGCCGCTTCGGCGTGCAGTCCGAGGAGGGCATCCACGTGGTGCACGACCTCACCCAGGAGGAGCTGGCCCAGCTGGTCGGCGCCTCCCGTGAGACCGTGAACAAGGCCCTGGCCGACTTCGCCCAGCGCGGCTGGCTCCGCCTGGAGGCCCGCGCGGTGATCCTGCTCGACGTCGAGCGCCTCGCGAAGCGCTCGCGCTGACCCGTTCCCGCGGTCCTTGAGGGCCCCGTCCCGGCCGGGACGGGGCCCTCGCCGTCGGCAGCGGTACGGAGCTCGTCGCCGGCCGTCATACGGGGCTCGCCGTCAGATGAGGCCGTGCCCCCGCAGGTACTCCAGCTGGGCGCGCACCGACAGCTCGGCGGCCGGCCACAGGGAGCGGTCCACGTCGGCGTACACGTGCGCGACCACCTGGGACGGGGTCCGGTGACCGGCCTCGACGGCCGTCTCGACCTGGGCGAGCCGGTGGGCCCGGTGGGCGAGGTAGAACTCGACGGCGCCCTGGGCGTCCTCCAGGACGGGTCCGTGGCCGGGCAGGACCGTGTGGACGCCGTCGTCGACCGTGAGTGACCTGAGCCGCCGCAGCGAGTCCAGGTAGTCACCGAGACGGCCGTCGGGATGCGCGACGACGGTCGTGCCGCGGCCCAGGATCGTGTCGCCGGTGAGCACGGCGCGGTCGGCCGGCAGGTGGAAGCAGAGGGAGTCGGCGGTGTGGCCCGGGGTCGCTACGACCCGCAGCTCCAGCCCGCCCACCTTGATCACGTCCCCGGCGCCCAGCCCCTCGTCGCCCAGCCGCAGGGCCGGGTCGAGCGCACGCACGCGCGTACGGGTCAGCTCGGCGAAGCGGGCGGCGCCCTCGGCGTGGTCGGGATGGCCGTGCGTCAGCAGGGTCAGCGCGATCCGCTTGCCCGCCTCCTCGGCGGTGGCGGCCACCTTGGCCAGGTGGCCCTCGTCCAGCGGCCCGGGGTCGATCACGACGGCCAGGTCGGAGTCCGGCTCCGAGACGATCCAGGTGTTGGTGCCGTCCAGGGTCATGGGGGACGCGTTCGGCGCGAGGACGTTGACGGCCCGCGCGGTGGCGGGGCCGGCCAGTACACCGCCCCGGGGCTGTCCGGGCAACGCTGCTGCGTCCGTCATGCGAGGAGGCCTTCCTGGACGTCGGCCGGACGGGAGCGGCGGCTCACGCGCGCGCCGTGCCGCTCGGGATGTGCTGGGTGAACTCGTCGTGCCCCGGCCAGGTCAGGACCACCTCGCCGGCCACCAGGCGGGCCTGCGCGAGCACGGGGGTCAGATCGCGGGACCGTGCGGCGGCGAGCGCCTCGGCGGGGCTGGCGCAGGGCATCAGCTGGCGCAGGGTGGCGATGGTGGGCGGCATCATCAGCAGCTCGCCCCGGTCGTACGCGGCCGCCGCCTCCACGGGCCTGATCCACACCGTGCGGTCGGCCTCCGTGGACGCGTTCCGGGTGCGCTGGCCCTCGGGGAGCGCGGCCACGAAGAACCAGGTGTCGTAGCGGCGGGGCTCGAACTCGGGGGTGATCCAGCGGGTCCAGGCGCCCAGCAGGTCCGAGCGCAGGACCAGGCCCCGGCGGTCCAGGAACTCCGCGAACGACAGCTCACGGGCGACCAGGGCGGCGCGGTCGGCCTCCCAGTCGGCACCCGTGGTGTCGCCGACGACACTGTCCGCGCCGGGGCCGGCGAGCAGGACGCCGGCCTCCTCGTACGTCTCGCGGACGGCCGCGCAGACGACCGCCTGGGCCTCCTTCTCGTCGACGCCGAGGCGATCGGCCCACCACGCGCGCGAGGGCCCCGCCCAGCGGACGTGGTGGTCGTCGTCACGGGGGTCGACGCCACCGCCCGGGTACGCGTACGCGCCTCCGGCGAAGGCCATGGAGGCGCGTCTGCGCAGCATGTGCACCGCGGGGCCGGGCCCGGTCTCCTTCAGGAGCATGACGGTGGCCGCGCGCTTCGGCGTCACCGGTGTGAGGGTGCCGTCCGCGAGCGCGCGGATACGGTCCGGCCAGTCCGGGGGAAACCACTGCCCATTCGCCATGGGCGGAGGCTATCCCCTGGTGACCGAATGTTCGAGAGGTGGCCGAGGTCAGAGCCGGTGCCGGGCTCCGCCTACGGCTCCAGCTCGACCTGGATCTCCACCTCCACGGGCGCGTCCAGCGGCAGCACCGCGACGCCGACCGCGCTGCGCGCGTGCACGCCCTTCTCCCCGAGGACCTCGGCCAGCAGCTCGCTGGCGCCGTTGACGACCCCGGGCTGGCCGGTGAAGTCCGCCGCAGAGGCGACGAAGCCCACGACCTTCACCACACGTGCGACACGGTCCAGGTCGCCCGCGACGGACTTGACGGCCGCCAGGGCGTTGAGCGCGCAGGTGCGCGCCAGGTCCTTGGCCTCCTCCGGGGTGACCTCCAGGCCCACCTTGCCGGTGACCGGGAGCTTTCCCTCCACCATCGGCAGCTGTCCCGCGGTGTAGACGTACACGCCGGACCGCACGGCCGGCTGGTAGGCGGCCAGCGGCGGCACGACCTCCGGCAGCCTCAGGCCCAGCTCCGCCAGCCTCGCCTCGACCGCGCTCATGCCTGCTTCTCCCGCTTCAGGTAGGCCACCAGCTGCTCGGGGTTCGGTCCGGGCACGACCTGGACGAGCTCCCAGCCGTCCTCGCCCCAGGTGTCCAGAATCTGCTTCGTGGCATGGACGAGCAGCGGCACGGTTGCGTATTCCCACTTGGTCATGGGGCCGACTGTATCCGCTGCCTCCGGCGGCCCACGCGGCCGACCACGGCGCGGTTGTCCACAGCCTCCCGCGTGACCCGAGCGCGAACTGGTTAGTCTCGAATACGTGAGCAGGCTCCAGGTCGTCAGCGGCAAGGGCGGGACCGGAAAGACGACGGTCGCCGCCGCCCTCGCGCTGGCCCTGGCCACGGAGGGGAAGCGCACGCTCCTCGTCGAGGTCGAGGGCCGGCAGGGCATCGCACAGCTCTTCGAAACGGAGGCGCTGCCCTACGAGGAACGGAAGATCGCAGTCGCTCCCGGGGGCGGGGAGGTGTACGCGCTGGCCATAGACCCCGAACTGGCCCTGCTGGACTACCTCCAGATGTTCTACAAGCTGGGCGGTGCCGGCCGGGCCCTGAAGAAGCTCGGCGCCATCGACTTCGCCACCACCATCGCGCCCGGACTCAGAGACGTCCTGCTGACCGGCAAGGCGTGCGAGGCGGTTCGGCGCAAGGACCGCGACGGCCGGTTCGTCTACGACTACGTGATCATGGACGCGCCGCCCACCGGGCGGATCACCCGCTTCCTCAACGTCAACGACGAGGTGGCGGGCCTGGCGAAGATCGGCCCGATACACAATCAGGCCCAGGCGGTGATGCGGGTGCTGAAGTCGCCCGAGACGGCCGTGCACCTGGTGGCGCTGCTGGAGGAGATGCCGGTCCAGGAGACCGTCGACGGCATCTCCGAACTGCGCGCCGCCCGGCTGCCGGTGGGACGCATCATCGTGAACATGGTGCGCCCGCAGATGCTGGACGCGGACGACCTGGAACTCGTACGGACCGCTTCGCGCGCCGCGCTCGCCCGGTCGCTGTCCTCCGCCGGGCTCGGCGGGGCGCGGAGCGGCCAGAACGCCGAACGGCTGGTGGGCCCGCTGCTGGAGCAGGCCGAGGAGTACGCCGAGCGTTACACGCTGGAGGAGGAGCAGCGGTCCGTGCTGAGCGAGCTGGGTCTGCCCCTGCACGAACTGCCGCTGCTCGCCGAGGGCATGGACCTGGCGGGCCTGTACGAACTGGCGACCGAGCTGCGGAAGCAGGGGATGTCATGAGCCCGGACCCGGCACCCGAGCGGGAGGCCGCACGCACCTCCGCCCACGCGTACGACGGCGTCCGCCGTCTGGCCCCCACGCGCGTGCTGGAGATCGACCCGCTGCTCGACGACCCGGCGACGCGCATCGTGGTGTGCTGCGGCTCGGGCGGGGTCGGCAAGACCACCACCGCGGCGGCCCTCGGCCTGCGCGCCGCCGAACGCGGCCGCAAGGTGGTCGTCCTGACCATCGACCCGGCCCGCCGGCTCGCCCAGTCCATGGGCATCGACTCCCTGGACAACGTCCCGCGCCGGGTGAAGGGCACCGAGGGCGAGGGCGAGCTGCACGCCATGATGCTCGACATGAAGCGCACCTTCGACGAGGTCGTCGAGGCGCACGCGGATTCCGAGCGGGCGGCCGCGATCCTGGCCAACCCCTTCTACCAGTCGCTCTCCGCGGGCTTCGCCGGCACGCAGGAGTACATGGCGATGGAGAAGCTGGGCCAGCTGCGGGCCCGGGACGAGTGGGACCTCATCGTCGTCGACACCCCGCCCTCCCGCTCCGCCCTGGACTTCCTGGACGCGCCCAAGCGGCTCGGCTCCTTCCTCGACGGCCGGCTGATCCGGCTGCTGACCGCCCCGGCGAAGCTGGGCGGGCGCGCGGGGATGAAGTTCCTGAACGTCGGGATGTCGATGATGACCGGCACGCTCGGCAAGCTGCTGGGCGGTCAGCTGCTCAAGGACGTCCAGACGTTCGTGGCCGCGATGGACACGACCTTCGGCGGCTTCCGGACCCGCGCGGACGCCACGTACAAGCTGCTCCAGGCACCGGGAACCGCGTTCCTGGTGGTCGCGGCCCCGGAGCGGGACGCGCTGCGCGAGGCCGCGTACTTCGTGGAGCGGCTGGCCGCGGAGAAGATGCCGCTGGCCGGTCTGGTGCTCAACCGGGTGCACGGCAGCGGGGCCGGTGAGCTGTCGGCCGAGCGGGCGCTCGCCGCCGCGGAAAATCTTGAGGACTCCCGCATTGTGGATCAGCGGGACGGGAAAGCTGGACTTCGTAACTCTCCCGCAACGTACGGCAGTTCAGACTATTCCGCCGCTCATTCCGATTCCGGCGCACCTCCCGCGGACCCCGAGGCGCCCGCCGACGACGGCTTCGCGCCGGAGCCGTCCGTCGACCAGGTCACCGCGGGCCTGCTGAGGCTGCATGCCGAGCGCATGCAGCTGCTCTCCCGTGAGCAGCGCACGCGTGACCGCTTCGCCGCCCGGCATCCCGAGGTGGCGGTGGCCGAAGTGGCCGCGCTGCCCGGGGACGTGCACGACCTCACGGGACTGCGGGACATCGGAAACCGGCTCGCGGAACACCGCCACGAGCTGCCCGACCCGGGCGCCTGACACGCGCCCGCCGGGTCTTCCGCTGTCCCTCCCCGCGACGGGACAGCCCGGGACAGCCACCGGACGCATGGACAACCGCAGACCGCCCAGGAGGGACGACTCAGGTACCCACGAACGCGCTCCGGCCGCCCGGAGGGACGACGCCCCAGTCCGACGCTCAGCCCACCGCCGCGTAGTCCTCGTACACCTGGTCGTCGGCGAGGGACACCAGTCCCGCGCCCCGCTCGTACTCCATGCGCGCGGTCTCCAGCAGCCGGCGCCAGGAGGTCACGGTCGGCCGCCGGCGCAGCAATGCGCGACGCTCACGCTCTGTCATGCCTCCCCAGACGCCGAACTCGACACGGTTGTCGAGCGCGTCAGCGAGGCATTCGGTGCGAACCGGGCATCCGGTGCACACCGCCTTGGCCCTGTTCTGCGCTGCTCCCTGAACGAACAGTTCATCCGGATCAGTAGTGCGGCAGGCCGCCTGCGCACTCCAGTCGGTAACCCAGCCCATACCGGCGCCGTCCTCTCCCGAATCGAGGCTCCCCCACGGCGGCAGCGGCATATTCACCGCCGCCAGTTGAGGACGTTACGGAAGGTGGGCACGGCGCAACACCCCCAGCGGGCCCAATCTTGAATGGTCCGAACGGACTATGGGTAAGCGGCAGATCACCCGGGGGAGTGAGCTGACGACATGCGCGACATTCCCGGCACAGCGGGGCAGTTGCCGCGTGCCGTAACGGTCATCGAATGACACACAGGGGGAATTCGGGCTCCCGTCCCACACTCTCCGGTCGCGCACCCCGACACCATCCGGACCACCCGGACCAAGAAAGGCCGAAGGGAGCCGGAACGTTTCGGGGCTGCCGGACGTATGGATACGTGGCCGTACCGCTGTGACAGTCGAGAGCAGCTTAGGCCAAGGCATATACGCGTGTCCGGCGAATGAGAACACAGGCCGGTCCGCCGCCTCGGCCACCGTTCGCGGCACGGCGCGCCCCCACCCGCCTGCCCCCGGATGTCACGATCCTGCATTCGAACATTCCGAGACGCCCTGCTCCGTCGGAACGCTCATCACTACGGATTAGGCTGCCCTCATGCCAAAGAAGCGCTCGGGCGGTGGTCTGTCGCCAACGCAGCAGGCCGCAAAGTTCCTCGGTGTCAGTGTGCTCGCGGGAGCCGTGATGGCGGGCATCGCACTGCCCGCGGCCGGCGCGCTGGGCCTGGCCGCCAAGGGATCGGCCACGGGGTTCGACGACATCCCGGCCAACCTCAAGCGTCCGCCGCTCAGTCAGCGGACCACGATCCTGGACCGCCAGGGCAACCAGATCGCCCAGGTCTACTCCCGCGACCGTACGGTGGTCGAACTGAAGGACATCTCGCCGTACATGCAGAAGGCGATCGTCGCGATCGAGGACTCCCGCTTCTACGAGCACGGCGCGATCGACCTGAAGGGCGTGCTCCGCGCGCTCAACAAGAACGCGCAGAGCGGCGGGGTCTCCGAGGGCGCATCCACGCTCACCCAGCAGTACGTCAAGAACGTCTTCGTCGAGGAGGCCGGCGACGACCCGACGAAGGTCGCGGAGGCCACCCAGCAGACCATCGGCCGCAAGGTCAAGGAACTGAAGTTCGCGATCCAGGTGGAACAGGACCTGGGCAAGCACAAGATCCTCGCGAACTACCTCAACATCACGTACTTCGGGCAGCAGGCCTACGGCGTCGAGGCCGCCTCCCAGCGCTACTTCTCCAAGCACGCCAAGGACCTGACCCTGCCCGAGGCGGCGCTCCTCGCCGGCATCGTCCAGTCCCCGAGCCGCTACGACCCCGTCAACGACGAGGCCGAGGCCACCAAGCGGCGCAACGTCGTGCTCCAGCGGATGGCCGGCGTCGGCAACATCTCGCAGGCGGAGGCCGACAAGGCCATGAAGGAGCCGCTGGGCCTGAAGGTCACCCAGCCGCGCAACGGCTGCATCACCGCGGTCAAGGGCGCCGGCTTCTTCTGCAAGTACGTCGAGCGGATCTTCCTCAACGACCCGGTCTTCGGCAAGACCCGCCAGCAGCGCGCCAAGATCTGGAACCAGGGCGGACTGACCATCCGCACGACGCTGGACCCGCAGGCCCAGCAGTCCGTGCAGGACTCGCTGAAGAAGCACGTCTACCAGTCCGACCCGGTCGCGGGCGCGGCGGTGCTGGTCGAGCCCGGCACCGGCAAGGTCCTCGCGATGGGCCAGTCCAAGCCGTACGGCTACGGCAAGAACGAGACCGAGATCAACTACTCGGTGGGCAGCGACCTGGGCGGCTCGAACTACGGCTTCCCGACCGGTTCGACCTTCAAGCCGTTCGTGGCGGCGGCCGCGCTGGAGCAGGGCAGGCCGCCGACGCAGGAGTACTCGTCGCCGTACGAGATGCCGTACCCGGATCCCGTGCAGACGTGCAGCGGCAAGCCCTGGATCAACCAGAGTCACGAGAAGGTGCCCAACGAGAGCAAGTCGGAGGTCGGCCCGTACCAGCTGAAGGAGGCGATGGCCAAGTCGGTCAACACCTACTTCGTGCAGATGGTCGCCGACATCGGCCTCTGCCCGTTGATGCAGATCGTCGACAAGCTGCACGTGGTGCAGGGCAGCGGCGAGAAGCTGCCCGAGGTGCCCGCGATCTCGCTCGGCTCCAAGGGCATCTCCCCGCTGACGATGGCGAGCGCCTACGCGGCCTTCGCCTCCCGCGGCACGTACTGCACGCCGGTCGCCATCGAGTCGATCACGCAGAAGATCGGCGGCCAGCAGAAGTCGCTCGCGGTGCCGAAGTCGTCCTGCACGCGGGCCATGTCCGAGACGACCGCGGACACCGTCAACACGCTGCTCCAGGGCGTGATCGACTCCGGTACGGGTTCGCAGGCGGGCCTGTCCGACCGCGCCAACGCGGGCAAGACGGGTACGACGGACGAGCGCAAGAACGCGTGGTTCGTCGGCTACACGCCGAACATGTCGGGCGCGGTGTGGGTGGGCAGCGCGTCGCAGAGCGTCAAGATGATCAACATCAACATCGGCGGCGTCTTCAACTCACTCGTCTACGGCGGTCAGGTGCCCGGCCCGATCTGGCGTGACGCGATGACCGGCGCCCTCGTCGGCAAGGAGGCCCCGGCCTTCAACCTCGTCGACATCCCGGACGCGCCCAAGGAAGAGGACAGGCACAAGGGCAGGGACCGGGGCGACGGTCGCGGGAACGGCGGCGACAACGGCGGCCCCGGCGACAACAACGGGGGCTTCCCGAACCCGTCCATCTCCTTCCCGAACGGCTTCTTCCAGGGCCAGAACGGCGGAGGACCGCGAGGCAACGGCAACGGAGGCCGGGGACACGGCTGACGGACAGGCGGCGGGGGCTCGTTCCTCCGCCGCCGCCACGACGAAGGGGCGCCGGCGGAGGGCCGGCGCCCCTTCGTCGTACGTGCCCGGGAACCGGCCGGGTCAGCCGGCCAGAAGCCTCTTCACCACTGCGGCGACGCGGCCGCCCTCGGCCTGGCCCGCGACCTTCGGGTTCACGATCTTCATGACCGCGCCCATGGCCCGCGGCCCCTCCGCACCGGCGGCCTTCGCCTCCTGAACGGCCTGGGCGACGATCCGCTCCAGCTCCTCGTCGGACATCTGCTTGGGCAGGTACGTGGCGAGCAGCTCGCCCTCCGCCTTCTCCCGCTCGGCCGACTCCGCACGACCACCCTGCGCGAAGGCCTCGGCCGCCTCCCGGCGCTTCTTGGCCTCCTTGGTGATCACCTTGAGGACCTCGTCGTCGGAGAGCTCGCGCTTCTCCTTGCCCGCGACCTCCTCCTTGGTGATCGCGGCGAGCGTCAGCCGGAGCGTCGAGGAGCGGAGCTCGTCACGCTCCTTGATCGCGGCGTTGAGGTCATCGTGCAGCTTCGACTTGAGCGTGGTCATGGGTTTGATTGTCGCAGGTACGGCAAGGAGCCCGCGCGCCGATTTACGGCGCCCCGGGGAAACGCCGATCCCGGGGCGTGGCGCGCCCGTTGGCCCCGCGAACGGGACCACCGGCGATTTCCACCGGACGGCACCGGCCTGAGACGATGGACGCATGCGCGCGCGATACGGAGTACCCCTGGGCATCACGGCGGTCGCGGCCGCCGGTCTCCTCTACTCGGCGGGGTTCGAAGCCCGCTCCTTCCGCCTGAGGCGGGTGACGGTCCCGGTCCTGCCCTCCGGCATGCGCCCCCTGCGGATCCTTCAGGTCTCCGACATCCACATGGTCGGCGGCCAGCGCAAGAAGCAGCGCTGGCTGCGCTCGCTCGCCGGACTGCGCCCCGACTTCGTGATCAACACGGGCGACAACCTGTCCGACCCGGAGGGCGTCCCGGAGGTCCTCGACGCCCTCGGCCCGCTGATGGAGTTCCCGGGCGCGTACGTCTTCGGGTCCAACGACTACTACGGTCCCAAGCTGCGCAACCCGGCCCGCTACCTGCTGGAGAAGACCAGCGGCCGACACGGCCTGAACGGCAACGCGCCCGCCGTGGGGGTGATCCACAACCCGTGGGAGGACCTGCGCGACGGCTTCGACGCGGCCGGCTGGCTCAACCTCACGAACACCCGCGGCACCCTCAAGCTCGAGGGCCTCTCGGTGGAGCTGACGGGCCTGGACGACCCGCACATCAAGCGGGACCGCTACGCGCGGGTGGCGGGCGGCCCGTCCACCGACGCGGACTTCTCGATGGGCGTGGTGCACGCCCCGTACCTGCGCGTCCTGGACGCCTTCACGGCCGACGACTACCCCCTGGTCCTGGCCGGCCACACCCACGGCGGCCAGCTCTGCATCCCCTTCTACGGCGCCCTGGTCACCAACTGCGACCTGGACACCGACCGGGTGAAGGGCCTGTCCACCCACAACGCCGAGGGCCACACGTCCTACCTGCACGTCTCGGCCGGCTGCGGGACCAACCGCTACACCCCGGTCCGCTTCGCCTGCCCCCCGGAGGCGACGCTGCTGACGCTGGTGGAACGGCCGTGACGGGGTAGCGCCGGGGCGGGGGCGGGGAGGGTTTCCGCCGCACGGCCGTGCCTGGCTCCGTGCGGCGATCCGTAACCCGTACGGACTACCCGAATCGCCCCCTATGTCCACCCTCCCTACCGTGAGGGCATGGCCGCCGAGACCCCCGAACTGCCCGAGGTGCCGGAGATACCTCCGACGCCTTTCATGCCTCGGGACATACCGGAGCTCCCCGTGATCCCGGGCATCGTCAAGCTGATGCCCTCCTCCTTCGTCCCCCCGGCCGCCGTCATGGGGCCCACCCGTCATGCCGGGGCGGCGGTCTGCCGCCTCCTCACCGCCGCGGCGATCGTGGCCGCGGTGGCCGTGGAACTGCACCTCGGCTCCCCGGCCCGCGTCCTGAGCGCGTTCGCGATCCAGAGCAGCATCCTTCTCGCCCTCGTCCTCTGCCTGTCGGCCCGCAGGGCCTGGACGGCCCGCCGGCCGCTGCCGGCCTGGCTGACCGGAGCGACCGTGCTCTACGCCCTGATCACGGCTGTCGTGCACCACGCGCTGCTGACCCGGACCTCGCCGGCGTTCTCGATCACGGGCGAGCCCGGCATCCATCCGCTCTGGCAGAGGACGGCCACCGTGATCCTGCTGACGGCGGCCCCGATCGCCGCCCTCCTGGACTGGCTCCTGTTCACCGAGCCCGACCGCCTCCACCTGCACCAGGCCGCGCCGTGGCTGCTCTTCCCCCTGGCCTACCTGGCCTTCTCCCTCACCCGCGGCGAACTGCTCCCCGCCGACGCCCCCGACCGCTATCTGCACACCTTCCTGGACGTCTCCCAGCACGGCTACAAGCACGTCCTCGCCACCGCGCTCCTCCTGGGCCTCGCCTTCTACGCCCTGGCCCTCCTCCTCGTGGCCGTCGACCACACCCGCCCGAACCCCATCCGCCGCCGCGCCAAAACCGGATTTCGCCTCTGGCCACCAGTGGGCTAAAGTAAACGTCGTCGCCGCGACAGCAGCGACATCGGGGTGTGGCGCAGCTTGGCAGCGCGCTTCGTTCGGGACGAAGAGGTCGTGGGTTCAAATCCCGCCACCCCGACAGTGAAGTACCAGGTCAGGGGCCTGATCCGCGAGAGCGGGTCGGGCCCCTGATTGGTTCCTGGGGTCATTTTGGGAAAGGAAGCGGCGCTGCCCAGGCCCGCCGCACGCGCTGTCGCGCGATACCTTGCCGATCGCCGTGCCTACCCGGTTCTTGACGTCGTTGACGTGCTTGCAGTGCTCGCCCAGCCTGGCCTCCTGCAGACCCAGAGCACTTCCGCCGACCTCGTACGGTCTGGCGGAACGTCCGCCGATGTGATCACTTCAGCGGTGCTTGACCGAGCCCGAGGTTCCTCTCTCCCTGAACGCCCGGGGCGTGCAGCCCCAGGTATTCCGCAACCATGCCTATGCGCCCATGCGTCGCCTCTGCAGCAAGGTGTCCAACACGCGCACCGGTGACATGGGGCATATAGTCAGGCGATCCTCGACTGCAGCCTCCCACTGCTCGGTCAAACCAAGCATGAGGCGCCTGCGCATGCCGGAGGTGACGGGGGCGTAGCGAGCGGAGACGGAACTGTCGACGTGGTCCATGCGCTCGTCCATGAGGACCTTCTCGGTGCCGAGGTCCTCCATCACGGTCCGGTGGGTGTGGCGAAAGCCATGGGAGGTGAGGCTCTTGGCGATCGGCAGCCAGCAGGTATCGGCCCGCTCACCGGCGCAACGCCCTCGCGCTGGCACACGCTGACCACGTCCTTCAGGAGTGTCAGTGGTCGAACAGGGCGAAGCACAAAGCAACGTTGGCGGCCAGCCACTGTCACTGCTCACCCTTACCCTCAACTGCGCATCCCCCGAAAACACGTGAGAGGCCGCTCGACATGGTCAACGACGACGACATGTCCCCCGAAGTGCAGCGCATGCTTCAAGAAGCGCAGGCCATGATGACCGACGAGGTCATGGAGGAGACCCTTCGCAGCAAGGCCGGCGCGGACCCCAGCCACCTGGCCACATTGCTGGACCTCGTAGCGATCGGCATCACCAACGGCGCCTGGCGGAACAGCTGCATCGAGAACTGGCACGCCGAGGGCCGACTGTCGGACGGCGACATGATGCGCATCAACAGCTACACCACGGATGCCATACGTCGGCGCCTGAAGGGTTGGTGCATCGAGTCGGGGATCACTTCGGCGAACAGCACCGCACTGGCGAGGACCGACGCGGAGGACGTGGACGTCCTTGCCGGTCGTCTCTTCCGATGGCTGACGAATGCTGAGCGCAGGCTCCCCACCGGAATGACTCTCGGCGAACTGGCTCGCTCCAGGGAAGACCTCGAAGAGTACGAGGACCACGCGGATCGGGTCCTCGGCGGCTTTACCGGACAGATGGAGGACAAGGGCGTCCGATTCGGTCTGCTGCGCACCGCCTGCCACGGTGCCCTGGCCTGCTCCCGGTGGTGGGCGCATCCCGCATGGCCCGACCGCGTCGAACGCTTCATTCGCGTCCTTGACGATGCGACCGACTCTCATTGGGGTTCCAACGGTGAGCGGAAGAAGAAACTGGGCGCCGAGCCGCCCTCCGTGCAAGACCGTGACGTTATGCGTGCCGCGCTGCTGGAGAGCCCGTGGAAACTCGATCCCATGGCCGCTGAGTGGATCGTGGATGCCGGGATCGGCCACATGACGCCCGAAACGGGGCTGCCGGCCGCAACCGCATCCGATTAGAAGTTGCAGTAGGCATCGAGTCTGGAAAGCCATTTGGGGGCCGACGCGCTCCCGAAGCTCCTCCCACTCAGAAGCGCTCCGCCCAGGTAGACGGTCACGATGCTGTCGAGGAGATCAACTTCCATGCCGTCGGGTCCCTCGATGGCCTAGACCGATCCCCGGAAGCTCTGGGCTACGGGCTGGCTGGGGTGTGGGCGGACGCTGTGACGGGCCGACGCAGGTCCACCCTGACGGCTCCCACTGCGGCGACCGCAGCGAGGCAGCGCAGGCCGCCGCTGATCAGCGGCGCAGCTCCGGAGGTGGCGTCGCCCACAAGGCCAGCACGCATGTTGCCGATGTCCGATAGCCCTGAGGCAGAGTGCCCGACGGGCTGGAGACAGTACGCTGAACCGAGCGGGATCGGGCCCGCCGCACAGTGTCCGGGAGGTGCTTCATGACGGCCGAGATGGTGGCCCCGGCGTGGATGCACGAGCAGATCACGGCGGAGGAGTACGAGTCCTGGTCCGAGGAGCAGTGCGCCGGCATCGAGATCGTTGACGGGATGGTCGTCGTGAGCCCGAGTGCGTCCAAGCGGCACAACCGGCTGGCCCGGATCCTGGCAAACGCCCTGGATGCCGCCGCGGGGCCGGACTGGAACGCGGACACGGACTTCGACGTCCGGCTCCAGGACGTCCCGCTGACCAATCGCCGCCCGGACATCGTGGTGTACCGCGCGGACACGATCGACGTCACGCCCACCCGGCCCGAGCACGTACTGCTGGTGGCGGAGGTGGTATCACCGGGCTCGGAGACCACCGACCGGGTCGTGAAGGTCGACCAGTACGCCAAGGCAGGCATCGGCTTCTACTGGCGGATTGAGCAGGCCGCGACAGGTGTTCCTCTGGTGTATACCTACGTGCTCGACCCTGCGACGAAGACCTACCGGGACGGGGACGTGTTCACCGGTGTCCTCAAGGTCACGGCCCCCTTCCCGGTGCAGATCGACCTCGGGCAGATCTGACCCACATGCTGCCGAGTGGTCCGCTGTGCGTGGGCGGACGGTGCCGCGCAGGGCATCACTGAGAAGGCCGCGCGACACCTGTCACGGGCTCTGACCAGACAGATCCGCCCAGCGGAGCACCGTCCGGAACCACCCGGCACACCCCCACCAGCCCTCGTAATGCGCAGGTCTCATCTCTGCCGACCGCCCCAGTGCACGCGCGCCAGAAGGCGGATCGCCAGTCCGTCGGCGCCGACCAGCCTGAGGTGGCAGATGAGGGTCCTTCTGGGAGCCATCGGGGAGCCGACTCACTCTCCGAGCCCCTTCGAGACCACTCGAGACCACGCCAACCCGACGCTCTGACCAGGGCAAACGCCATCCGAGCTGGCAAGGTCAGCAACCGGACCTCATTCGGGACGAAGAGGTCGTGGGTTCAAATCCCGCCACCCCGACGCCAGTCAGAGGCCCATTCGCGTGATCGCGAATGGGCCTCTGTCGTGCTCGGAGGGCCAACCACCCTGGCTGGTGTGCCCGACCCTGCCAGGTCGGGCCGGACCTGGTCGACGGACTGGATGTCGACTTGTGAACGGACTAGCGTCTGCAAGTGAAGCCGCGATCGGGTCACGCCTCGTCCGGCGAGGCTCCTCAGCGGGGCCCTGGTCGCAGCGCCCGCCCGTGGAACCCGGGCGGGCGGCGTGACGGCATCGGGACGTGCTCTCATCAGCGGCGGCGCCTAAGACCGCGCCACTCCGTCTCATTCGGCGGGCGCGGCCATCAACCTCGCGCGGTTCCCTTGCGTGAGGCGATGGAAGGAAAGGTATTACCCATGCGAGCACAGCGCGTCAAGCGCCTTCTCGCGGTGTCCGCAGCGGTGTGGTCGTGGCCGGCGGCGCGGCGATCGGCGCGGCGGGGACCGCTTCGGCGCATGACTTGAGCTACGACCAGGGTCACCATTCCGGTTACAGCAGCGACTACGGCGACCGCGGCGGCGGTGGCGGTGACGGTCACGGCGGCGGCTACGGCGGTGGCGGTCACGGCTACGGCGGCGGCTACGGCGGTGGCTATGGCGGCTACGGTCACAGGTGGGGCGGCGGCTACCACCGATACGACCGCAACAACGATTACGGAAACGGTTACAACCGCCTCCACCTGCGCATACACAACCGAAACAACAACCTGGGGGTTCATGAATCAGCGCGACTACCAGGGATACGAGTGAAAAACTGGGCGGCATGGGTTGCTGTACTTCGCAGCCGCCGCGATGCGCCGACGTCCAAGCCCGTTGACGCCAAGCCTGGATGTCGCCGCATCACCCCGTTTCTCCTCGACGTACGCTTTTGCCCTCGCGCCCTCGACGCGGGGGCAAAGCTCTGGCGACCGGCGTCGTGTCCGGTACTACGGCACGACCTCCAGGGATATCTCCTCTGCTCAGTGGCCGAGCAGCGGTACGTCGATCTCGCCCAGGTGGTAGGCGCGGACGGCCTGGACCAGTTCGTCGGCGGAGAGCTGGTCGTCGCCGTTGGTCTGCATCTGGCGGAACGCGTCGGCCGGGTCGATGTTCTCGACCCCCATGGCGTCCAGCCAGGTCTTGAACTCGGTCGGGCTGATCTGGTCGTCGTCATCCACGTCCGCCAGCTCGATCATGGCCTGGACGGTCGGCTTGACGGCCTTCCCGAAGTCCGTGCCGCCGTTCTCCAGGACGTGTTCCTTGACGATGTCGTGGAACTGCTCGGCGGTCAGCCGGCCGTTCTCCTTGTCGATCCCGGCCTTGCCGGCGAAGAAGTTCCACATGCCCAGGTAGGCCTCGCTCAGCACGCGGCTTCTCGGGGAGCCGGGAGCTTCGCCGAAGGCCCGCAGGATGCGCTTGGACTCGGCGTCGAAGTCGGCCCTGTCGATGCGGCCGTCGCCGTTCACGTCCCAGCTGTCGAAGCGCGTCTTGATGCGGTCGAGCTGCACGGAGGTGGTCATCTCGGAGATCTCCAGGTGGTTCGGACACGGAACGTCACAGTATCGACACTTTCTGCAATGACGGGTCGTGCGCGTATTGCCAACCGAGTGATACGGAGCGGGCATGGGCGGGCGCGCCCGGAACCGCCGGGGCCTCGATGCCCGGTCGCCGCGCGTCGTCGTCGGAGCCCGGGGCGTCGTCGACGGGAACCAGCCCGAACACGGAGAAGCTGATGGCCCAGTAGGCGATGTAGGCCACCAGCAGCACCGCGCCGTGCCAGCGCCTGAGGTGCCCGGTGAGAAGTGCGTAGGCGGCGAACCCGTTGATCGCCACGAGGGCCGGCAGGTGCCAGCTGAAGATTTCCCGGGTGATCACGAGCGCGCCGCCGGCCAGGGTGATGATGCCCACCTTCGCGGTCACCGAGAACACCACGCTGCCGATGACGTTGCCGACGCCGATCGCGGGCGCGCCCCGCCGGGCCGGCTCCGCGGTCAGGAAGATGTCCTCCAGGGACAGCACCAGCGTCGCGATCGTCGCCCCGAAGACAGTGCCGCTGATCGCGAAGTCCTCCAGGATGCCCTCGGTTCCCCTCGTCATGATCCAGGCGCCGACGACGATCCCGGTCAGCGCGAGGAGCGCCAGTCCGAGCAGCATCCATCCCGGCCGGTTGGCCGACTTCGCCGCGCCGACCTGGCCGGTCTCGTAGAGGCCACCGGAGCCCTGATCCCGGTCCCCTGCACCACCCCCCGCGCCCCCGGCCGTCCCGGCGGCCACGCCGACGAGTTCGGGACTGTCCACCGCTTCGAGTACTTCCGCGCTCCTGAACGTCGGCAGCGCCCGGCGGGACTCGCGGTAGGCGATGTAGGCGACGAACAGCACGAACAGCAGGACGAGAACGATCGCGAAGACGGTCCCCAACTCGCCGAGCAGTGCCGGCACGATCAGGATCAACGGAGCGATCGCGAACAACGCGATGTAGTCCTTGGGGATCTCCACCCGGCAGGGTGCGACGAGGGCGGCGATCGCGAGCACCAGGCCCGACAGCGAGATGACGGTTCCGAAGACGACGCCGAGCGCGACGTCTTCCAGGCCCTCGACGTTGAGCACCACACCGAAGGCGAGGTCGTCGAACTCGATCCCGGTGAACACGATGGCCAGCAGGAACAGCGAGATCGCCAGGCCGCGCGCGGCGCCGACCAGGTAGGTGATCAGCTTCTCGGCACTGTAGATCAGCAGCGCCACTCCGGCGGCGAAGATGAGGATGGACGTCATCCGATTGCTCCCCCTTGAGCAGAACGGACTGGCCAGGCCCCGTGGGTGCCTGGCCAGCGTCAATCAATCGGAAGCTAGCAGGGATGAGGGCGAGTGACAGCCGGGCGCACTGGAGCACTCCGCCCCAGGGCGTGCGCCCGCCTCACCTCGTGGGAGTGAGCGGCAGGGCGTCGGTGTACGCGTTCGCCGGCTTGTCGGTCTTCTCCACGGAACGGGCGTCGAGCGCGGCGGGCGCGGAGCTCGTGCCCAGCGTTCCACCGGGGTGCCAGGTGCCCGTGACGGCCACCCAGCTGTCGGCCGGCGGGGCCGGGGTGCCGTGGATCCGTACCTTCACGGACTGGGCGTCCGCCGCACAGCAGGAGATGACGATCCGGGGCAAGGTCCGGCCGTCGCCCTGCTTGCCCGAGGTGACGAAACCAGTCAAGCGGACCGGACGCTCCTCGACGGCCCGCGTGCGGTCCTGCTGCACACGGCGGGTGACGTCCGAAAGCGTCATCGGAAGCGGCGAGGCCGCGGGCAGCGGGTCGCCGCGCCCCACCTGTCGGATGTTCCCGTCAACATAACGGGCCCCGAACTGACGGACGGTGCTCAACCGGCCTTGCCGGAAGGGCCGCCGACCTCGGCCCAGACCGTCTTGCCCACGGGGTGACGAGGTGTCCAGCCCCAGCGCAGGGCCAGGGCGTCCACCAGGAGCAGGCCGCGGCCCGATTCGCCGTCGGGGTGGGATGAGGGGGCGGTCGCCGGAGGGTGTTTGGGCGAGGCGTCCGCCACCTCGATGCGCATGACGCCCGTCGCTGCGTCGAGGGCGAGCCCGAGAGCGAACTCATGGCCCGGCGCCCGGCCGTGCCGCACGGCGTTCGCCACGAGTTCGCCGACCACGAGCGCGATCGTGCACGACGTGTCCGAGTCCGGCGGGTGCCCCCACTCCTCGATGTGCCGCACGGCCAGGCGCCGGGCCAGCCTCGCGCCTCGCGGAGTCGCGGCGAACTGCGCCGCGAAGTGACGGGAGTCGGGCGCTACGCCCTCTTCCGGTGTGGTCGTTCCTGCCAGCACGGCCTGTCTTCCTTCCCGCAAAGTGCACGAGTCGTCACGTTCCGTACTCAAGAGTCGTCCACCGGCCCTACGCTCGGAAGACGGCGCAGCCTTACCTTTCAGCTCATAAGAAACGGAAGTAACGCCTTGGCCAAGGGAATCGACCCCAGTACGTCCATGGCGGCGCTGTTCGGTGCACGGGTGCGCAGACTCCGTACGGCGGCCGGACTCACCCAGGCCGAACTCGGCGCCAGGACACACGTGGTGAGCACCCGGATCACCCAGATCGAGCGCGCCTCCGGCGCCAAGCCCACCCTAGAACTGGCCCGCGCGCTCGACGCGGCCCTCGGCGCGGACAACCTGCTCGTCGAGCTGTGGCCCTACGTGTACCGGGAGGCGTTCCCGGACTGGTCGAGGGCGTTCATGGCCTACTCCGAGCGCGCCCTGTCCATCAGGCAGTACGCGGCGCACGTCGTGCCGGGGTTGTTCCAGACGGAACAGTACGCGCGAGCCGTTCTGAGCCTGGACGCGCTACTCGCCGACGAGGACCAGCTGGAGGAACGCGTCGCGGCCCGGCTGGGGCGACAGGAACGGCTTCGTTCGCCCGGCCGACCGGAGCTGTGGGTGATTCTCGACGAGGCCGTGCTGCGGCGTCCGATCGGCAGCCTGGCCGTGATGCGAGAGCAATTGGGGGAGTTGCTCAATGCGGCAGCGGACCGTCGCACCACCGTGCAGGTGCTGCCCTTCGACCAGGGCGGACACGAGGCGATGGGCGGATCACTGACACTTCTCACTCTCCCCGACGGTTCAGAGGCCGCCTACACAGAGGGCTCGGACTATGGACGACTCATCGAGGAACCGACCAACGTCAGTCGCTACACGGTGATTTACGATCGGCTACGGGCAGCCGCCCTGCCCCCTCTCATGTCGCTCGACATGATCCGAAGCGTGATGGAGGGCAACCACCGTGGAGCGAACGTCCCGTCCCGATCCGAACGGCGCCGCTTGGCGCAAGAGCAGCTACAGCAATCAGGCTGGGGGCGACTGCGTGGAGGTCGCGGACGGGCTCAAGGACATCGTCCCCGTTCGTGACAGCAAGGTCCCGGACGGTCCCTCGCTGGCCTTCGGCGCCGGCTCCTGGGCCTCGTTCATAGGCGAGTTGAAGTCCGGCACCACCGCATCGAACTGACGTAAGGCGCTGGTCCGTTAATTCGGCGACCGGGAAAGATCCCGGCCGCCGAATTCATTTAGGACCTGCAATTCTCACGCTCCCCCCACAACCCCGTCGAATATTCGCACTCTCTCCACAAACGACCGACGCACGTCCGCAGCGTGCGGGATCATGTGACCTGATCGCGATCAAGTCCTGACCGTCGGCCGGAAAATATCCGGACATCAGAGGCAGGCGAATGGATCTTTCGCGTGGTGTATCTCACTGAGGGAATGTCAAGTGGTTCGACCGGAAAACCCATTCGGGTTGCCCAGGGCACCGGGAAAGTGGTTCCATCTCGGCTGAACGCGGTGACTGGCAGTCACAATGCGGCTCTGTGCCGAATTCCCGGACGTTTTGTGATCGTCGATCGGGCGTGGCAAGGACAGGAACCAGGAAACGGCGACCGCCCCTTTGCGAACGGGCGGTCCGCGCCGGTCAGGAGGGAGCAACGTGGGTTGCTCGCACGCTGTGGGATGCCCCCTTTTCCCCTTGCTCAGGGCGAGCTTGCAGGGGTGGCGCGACTACTACTGCGACAGCACGGACCAGTGGCACGACTGTGCCCGCTACCAGTTGTCACTCACCGGTGAGCGCGTGCCGATCAGCCTGCTGCCCAACGGAGCGACGGCGCGGCACCTCGAAGGCGAGACCCGTACGGGCCGGTCCAGCGCGACCAACACCACGCAGGCTCCCCAGCCCCAGGCGCATCCCCAGCCGCATGTTCACCCCCACCCCCAGCCGCAGCACCCGGGCGCCTGGTCCCAGGCGGTACCGGCCGGCCCGCCTGAGCCGTCCCCGCCCGGCCCCGGACAACCGGAGAACTCGGCCTGGTTCGGGGCGGCGCCCCCGGCACCGGCCCCGACGTACCAACCGTCACCACCCCACATACCGGGCCCCCGGCATTCGGACCACCCCGCTCCGCGCACGGGGCGGGCTCCCGGTCCGAAGCGCGGCTTGCTGGGCCGGCTCGCCGACTGGATGAGAGGTCCGGCATGAACTACTGGCCCTGGTGGGCGGGCGCGGTCGGGCTCGCCCTGGTCACCGTCAACTACACCCTCACCACCGACCGGTCCTTCGGGGTGTCGTCCGCCTGGGACCGCGTGCTGCACTGGCGCAGCGAACGCCGTCTGGAGAAGATGGACGACGAGTTCGCCGACGATCAGGCGCTCGCCGAAGCCCTCGCCGCGGCCACCGCGGAGCACTTCGGAACGCTGCCCGGCGCGCCGGCCTCGGCCCAGCCTCCGTACGGGGACCCGCAGCCGCCCGCGCCCGGCCCCGGCGTCGAACCGGTCACGAGTCAGCGCCCCGCCCCCCTCGTCACCCAGGCCGCCCTGCTGGTGTCGATCTTCCTGGGCGGCCTGATCGCCTCGCTCGTGTCCGGACGGTTCAAGATCCGCCACGACATGGGCCCGGGGTTCCGGGACCTGGTCACCTCCGATCCGGTCACCATGGTCGTCGTGCTCTTCCTGGGCGGGGTGCTGGTCGGCTTCGGCACCCGGCTGGCCGGCGGGTGCAGCTCCGGCCACGGGCTGAGCGGCTGCGGCCGGCTGCGCCCGGTCAGCATCGTCGCGACCGCCGTGTTCTTCGGCACCGCCGTCGGTGTGTCGTTCCTCCTGTGGAAGGTGATCTGATGCGTACCCGCGGCGCGATCCTGCTGGCCAACATCATCACCGGGCTGGCACTCGGCTTCACCGTCTCCAACATCGGCTTCGGCGACTACGCCGAGCTGAACCGCATGTTCACCTTCCAGGACCTGCGGATGTTCCTGTCCTTCGCGGGCGCCGTCGCGATCATCGTGGTCGCGTTCGCCCTGCTGCGGGTGCGCCGGACCCCCGGGCGCATCCACGCCGGTGTGATCCCCGGCGCGGTGCTGTTCGGCACGGGGTGGGCGATCTCGGGCGGCTGCCCGGCGATCCCGATCATCCAGGTCGCCGGCGGTTACCTGCCCGCTCTGGTCACCATCGGCGGTGTCGCCGTCGGCATCTGGCTGTGCCGCTGGGCCAACGCCCGGTTCTTCCACCTGGACCGCGGCTCCTGCGGACTGTGACCGGGGGCGTCAACCCCCACCGGAAGGCGTTTGCCCCGTTTTGACCTGAGGCGCCATCCGATTCCTGATCCGGGACGTATCCCCTGCGAGACATGTTCCATCAGGAGGAAAGCGATGGCGATCTTCACTGCACTGTTCCCCGCCCTGAGCCGTGATCACGGCGGTGGCCACGGCGGTCACGGCGGCGACCACGGAGGTCACGGCGACCACGGCGGCCGTGGCGACAACGACCGCGGCGACCGTGGTGACCGCCGCGACCGCGGCGACCGCGGGTCGCGAGGCCACCGTCACGGTTACTGATTTTGGCCACCCCAGCTGACTCGGAGCGGAGCGGACCGGAGCCCCAGGGAGCCGGTCCGCTCCGTCAGTACGTCCTGAGCCGCCTGCTGTCGGTGGGGGCGGACGAGCAGGGCGTGGTCACGGCCGCCCCGCCGCTGCCGCTGCGTGAGGTGTTCCGGCGTTTCTGGCCCTACACCCGAGGGCGCCGTGGCTGGCTCGCGCCGCTTCTCCTGCTCAGTACGACGGGCCCCCTCGTCGACGCGGCCGAACTGTGGCTGTTCAAGATCTTGGTGGACGAGGTGCTCGTCCCACGGGACCTGCGTCCGTTCGTCTGGATCGCGCCCACCTACGCGGGGCTGATCCTCCTCTCCGGCGTCTTCGGCTTCGCCGACGACGTGACCTCCGCGTACGTCAGCGAACGCTTCCTGCTCTCCCTGCGCTCCGACGTCTTCCGGCACGTCCAGGGGCTGTCGCCGGGGTTCTTCGAACGGCGCCGGCTCGGGGACGTGCTGTCGCGGATCACGGGGGACGTGGAGTCCGTCGAGACGCTCCTGCTCTCCGGCGTGGCGGACGTCTTCTACGACCTGCTGCGACTGGGCGTCTTCCTCGGCCTGCTCTTCTATCTGAGCTGGGACCTCACGCTCCTCGCGATCGTCATCGTGCCGCTGTTCTGGGGCGCCGCCCGCCACTTCTCCCGGCTGACCAAGCAGGCGTCGCGGGAACGCACGCGCCGCAGCGGCTCGCTCAGCGCGGTGGCCGAGGAATCGCTGGGCAACGTGACCCTGGTGCAGGCCTACAACCGGCAGGACTGGGAACAGCGCCGCTTCGAGCGCGAGAGCGTGGGCCGCTTCCGCGCCGCGATGGCCTCCACGCGGATCCGGGCCGTCTACCGGCCGCTGGTGGAGCTGATCGAGGTGTGCGGCGGACTCGCCGTCATGGGACTCGGCACCTGGAAGCTCACGCAGGGGCAACTCACCCTGGGCGGGCTGCTGGTCTTCCTGGCGCTGATCGGCAAGCTCTACGGCCCGGTCCGCGACCTGTCCCGCCTCGGCCCCACCTTCTACGCCGCCTCCGCCTCCGCCGAACGCATCGTGGAGCTGCTCGACCAGCGGCCCCAGGTCCGCGAGGCCCCGGACGCGCGGCGGATCGGCCGGGCCCGCGGCGAGGTCGAGTTCGACGGGGTGTCCTTCCGCTATCCCGAGACGTCCCGCTGGGCCCTGTCGGACGTGTCGTTCCGCGTCCGCCCCGGCGAGACCCTGGCCCTGGTGGGCGCGAGCGGGGCCGGGAAGTCCACGGTGGCCAAGCTGCAACTGCGCTTCTACGACCCCGACCGGGGCGCCGTCCGCCTCGACGGCACCGATCTGCGCGAACTGGCCCTGACCGACGTGCGCGACAGCGTCGCGGTGGTGCTCCAGGAGACGCTCGTCCTGCACGGGACGGTGCGGGAGAACATCGCCTACGGCCGGCCCGGCGCCACCGAAGCGGAGATCGTCGAGGCCGCCCGCGCCGCGGACGCCGACGAGTTCATCCGGCTGCTGCCTGACGGCTACGACACCGTGGTCGGACAGCGCGGCCGGATACTGTCCGGCGGGCAGCGCCAGCGGCTCGCCATCGCCCGCGCGATGATCAGGGACGCGCCCGTGCTGCTGCTCGACGAGCCCACCACCGGCCTGGACGCCCTGTCGGGCCGCCGCATCATGGACCCGCTGCGCCGGCTCATGGCAGGCCGGAGCACCGTCGTCATCTCCCACAATCTGCTCACGGTCCGCGACGCCACCCGGATCGTGGTGCTCGACCGGGGCCGGGTCACCGAGTCCGGGACCCACGACGAGCTGTTGGCCCGCGGCGGCACGTACGCGCGGCTGCACCGGCTGCACGACGCGGCCGCGCCCACGGGGCCGCCGCCGCAGGGCACGGTGCTGACATGACCGCCGCCACGCGGACGGCCGTGGAGCCGCCGCTGCCCGCGGGCACCCGCCCGGTCCCCGGCTACGAGATCCTCGGGCACCTGGACCGCACGGGCTGGCTGGACCTGTACGACTCCTGGAGCGAGGAACGGACCTGCCGGTGCGTCATCAAGGTGCTGCGCCCCGATCTGCGTGGCGACCCGGGGCTGGGCGCCAGGCTGCTGCGGGAGGGCGGGTGGCTGCGCGACTTCACCCACCCGCACCTGGCCCGCGCGTACGAGACGTTCGCGGAGCCCGAGCCGCTCGTCGTCATGGAGACGCTGACCGGGGAGACGCTCGCGCATCTCCTCGGCCGGCTGCGGCGCCGGCCGGGCGCAACCGACGTGGCGCTTCTCGGGGTGCAGCTGTGCTCAGCGGTGCACTACCTGCACGGACGGGGGCTGCTCCACCTGGACCTCAAGCCGGCCAACATCGTCGTGGACCGCGGACACGTCAAGGTGCTCGACCTCAGCGTGGCCCGGCCGCCCGGGGACGCGCCGCGCGGGACGGGCACGTTGTACTACCGCTCGCCGGAGCAGGCGCGCGGCGGGCCGCTGTCGGCCGCGGCCGATGTGTGGGGCATCGGCGTCACGCTGTACGAGACGGCCTGCGGTGACGTGCCCTTCCCGGAGGGCGAGGAGGCCGAGAGCGAGGACGGCGCGGGCGGCGTCCGGTGCCCGCTCCTCGAGGACGCCGCCCCGCCGGTCGCGTCGCGCCGCCGCCTGCCGCGCACGCTCGCCGGGGCCGTCGACGCCTGCCTGAGCCTGGACCCGGCGAACCGCCCCACGCTCCCCGCACTGGCCGAGGCCCTGGGCACCGTGCTCCCGAGTTCGTGAGCGATCCTCCTCGGCCGTCTCCGGGACGGGCAGCCCTCAGGACGTGTCCTCGCCCGTGGCGAAGTGGGTTCTGGCCAGGACGGTGCCGTCGGGGGCGACCACCCGCGCGCCGGCCAGTTTCGCGGGGTCGATGGTGGCCGGGCCGCCCCAGGAGCCGCGGCCGCGGTGCAGGGTGAGGTCGCCGACGCGGACGGTGGTGCCGTCCTTGCGCACCAGCCGGCAGGTGACCTTGCCCTCGTGGGGTCCGCCGGTCCTGGTGAGGTTGACGGTCATGTAGATCCAGCCCGGGGAGCCGGGGTGGGCGTAGACCTCGCCGGCCGGCCTTCCGACGGCGTCGGCCGAGGTGAGACCGCCCCACAGCATGCCCGTCCCGGCGGCGGTCGCGGGGGGCCGGGACATCGTGGACTCGATCGCCGTGCCGACCGCCCAGCCGCCGAAGCCGACGGCGAGGACGACCGCGCCCGCGGCGGCGGCGACCCGAGGACGCAGCCGGCCGAGCAGGCCCGGACGCGGGATGCCCGGCGCCCGGCTGTGCGGACGCTTCTCGTGCGCCGCCATCTGCGTCAGCGCCTGCGCCACCCGGCTCTCGAACCCGACCGGCGGCTCGCTCCCCGGCAGGAGCCCGATCAGCCGGTCACCCAGCAGAGTGAGCTGTGCGATGTACTCGCGGCAGTCCGCGCACCTTTCCAGATGCGCGACGGCACCGGCGCGCTCGCGGCCGGGCAGCACGCCCAGCGCGAGTTCGGCGCCGATCTCGCGGAGCTTCTCGCAGCTGGTCTCACTGGCCATGGTCGCCTCGCTGGAAGGAGGCGAGGGTGGTGCGCAGCTTCCCCATCGCCGCCCTGACCCGTGTCTTGGCGGTGCCCAGCGGAATGTGCTCCCAGTCGGCGATCTGCTGGGCGGTCATGCCGTAGATGCCGGCCATCACCAGGGCACGGCCCTGTTCGCGCGGCAGTTCGGCCACGGCGGCCCGCAAGCGGGACGACGCCTCGTCGGCCAGTGCGTGCCGCTCGGGGGTGTCGCTGACGACGTCCAGGATCGCGTCGAGGTCCTCCGGCGCCACCGGCTCCTGACGCCGCGACCGTACGGCGTCGATGGCGAGGTTGTGGGCGATGGTGGTCAGCCACGTCGTGACCGACCCACGGCGCGAGTCGTAGATCTGCGCGTGCCGCCATGCCCGCTCGAATGTCTGTTGTGCGATGTCCTCCGCCAGTTGGGGATCCCCGGTGACCGCGACGGCGACACCGAAGACCCGGTGCTGGAACCTTCTTACGAAGCTGACCGCGAGTTCCGGATCACCGGCGGCGAGCCCGGACAGCAGAGCCTCGTCCGGGAGCCGGCCCACGGGGAACCAGAATCTCGACACATCCGTATATACGGACCATCCCCGTCCAGGGATTGCCCGGCCGAACCGGAGTCCCATAGTCCGATTCTCGCGCGGGACCGCCCTCCCCGCGCCCCGTCGCGGAACGGTCCCGGGCAGAGGGCCGCGCGGGAGCCGGGCGGAGGGTGGAACCACCCGTCTCGGTAGGGCAGTCTCTTCCCTCGTGGGGAGCGTTCCGTATCAGGGTGGTGTGTCGTACGGCACGGGCGCGCACATGGTGGTGTGCGGGGACGACGGGCTCGCGCACCGGCTGGCCGCCGAGTTGCGGGGGGTGTACGGCGAGCACGTGACACTGGTCGTGCCGCCCTCCGAGCGCACGGTACGGCCGCCGGTGGTGGGCCGGCCCCGTACGGCCTCGGCGCTGCTCGACCGGGTGGACCGGGTGGTGAGCGCGGCCGTGAGCCGGGCCGGAGTGGGTGCCAACGGCACCGGCAACGGCAACGGCACGGGCGGTCAGCCGACAGGCCCGGACCGGCTGCTGGAGGCCGCCGAACTGACCGAGGCCGTGCTCGCGGACGCGGGCGTGGAGCGGGCGGCGGCGCTGGCCCTGGTGTACGACGACGACGAGACCAACATCCGCGCCGCGCTGACCGCCCGCCGTCTCAACCCGCGGCTGCGGCTCGTGGTGCGCCTGTACAACCGGCGGCTGGGCCAGCACATCGAGGAACTCCTCGACCAGGCCGCCGCGCTGGCGGTCGGCGGCGACGCGGCGGCGGGCACCGACGCGTCCACGACCGTGCTGTCCGACGCGGACACCGCCGCGCCCGCGCTGGCCGCCAGTGCCGTCGTGGGCACCAGCAAGGTCGTCCAGACCGACGGACTGCTGCTGCGCGCGGTGGAGCGGCCACCGCCCGCGCCGGGACAGGTCGCCGACCCCGGACTGTGCACCCTGGCCCTGCTGTCCGCGACGAGCAGCGACCCGGCCGGAGCTGACGGCTCCGAGGACAGCGGCGACCAGCGGCCGCAACTGCTCCCGGACGAGGCGGCGGTGGAGGCGGCCACCGGGCGCGGGACCGTGGTGCTGGAGCAGGTCTCGTACGGCGCCGGTGAGCCGTTGTCCGCCCGGCGTGTGGTGGCGGCGGCCGTGCCTCCGCTGACGTCGCTGTTCTCGCGGCGGCTGCGGTGGACGGTGGCGGGCCTGCTGGCGTGCGTGTTCGCGCTCGCGGTGGCGCTGTGGGTGGTGGCCGGGGTCCATCCGCTGGGCGCGGTGTACCTGACGCTGCTCGACCTGTTCGCCATCGACGACCCGGCGCTCGGCGAACCGGTCGGACGGCAGCTCCTGCAACTGCTGACCGGGCTGGTGGGCGTGCTGCTGCTGCCGGTGGTGCTGGCGGCGGTACTCGAGGCGCTGGGCACGTTCCGGTCGGCGTCCGCGCTGCGCAGACCGCCGCGGGGGCTCGGCGGGCACGTCGTCCTGCTGGGACTCGGCAAGATCGGCACCCGGGTGCTGACGCGGCTGCGGGAACTGCGGATTCCCGTGGTGTGCGTGGAGTCGGACCCGGAGGCGCGCGGTGTGGCCACGGCCCGGCGGCTGCGGGTGCCGGTGGTGCTCGGGGACGTCACGCAGGAGGGCGTGCTGGAGGCCGCGAAGATCCACCGCGCGCACGCGCTGCTCGCCGTGACCAGCGCGGACACGACGAACCTGGAGGCCGTGCTGTACGCGCGGTCCGTGCACCCCGACCTGCGGGTGGTGCTGCGTCTGTACGACGACGACTTCGCCACCGCGGTGTACCGCACCCTGCGGGCCGCGCACCCGCACGCCCTGACCCGCAGCCGGAGCGTGACGCACCTGGCGGCGCCCGCGTTCGCCGGCGCCATGTTCGGCCGGCAGATCCTGGGGGCCATCCCGGTGGAGCGGCGGGTGCTGCTGTTCGCGTCCGTGGACGTGGGCGGGCATCCGCAGCTCGAGGGCAGGACGCTCGCGGAGGCCTTCCGACCCGGGTACTGGCGGGTGCTGGCGCTGGACGTGGGGATCACCGCGGACGCACGGCGGGAGCCGGCGGCGCCGGAGGCGGCGGCCGAGCGCCCGGACCGGGCCTCGGGCCTGGTGTGGAACCTGCCCGGCACCTACGTCCTGCGCGGGGAGGACCGGGTGGTGCTCGCGGCGACCCGGCGCGGGCTGGCGGAGCTGCTGGGCCGCGGGCCGCGGGGACGGACGGGAACACAGGGGACGTAGGAGGCGCGCGGGGCGGGCACAGGCGGCCCAAGGGCGCTCTGCCCTTGAACCACCCGCGTCCCGCGCCGCGGCCGCCCTACTTCCGCTTCTCCTTCGGCCTCTTCTCCTTCGGCAGATACCGCTCCGCGAAGTCCAGTTCCAGGCGGATCTGCTTGATGCGTTCGTCGACGACCAGGGAGCCGTGGCCGGCGTCGTAGCGGTACACCTCGTGGACCACCTCGCGCGCCTCCAGGCGCTTGACGTAGTTCTCGATCTGGCGGATCGGGCAGCGCGGGTCGTTGACCCCGGCGGAGATGTAGACCGGCGCCGCGACCCGGTCGACGTACGTCAGCGGCGAGGAGGCCTCGAAGCGCTCCGGCACCTCCTCCGGGGTGCCGCCGAGCAGGGTGCGGTCCATGGCCTTCAGGGCTTCCATCTCGTCGTGGTACGCCGTGACGTAGTCGGCGACCGGGACCACCGCGATGCCCAGCGCCCACAGCTCGGGCTGGGTGCCGAGACCGAGCAGGGTGAGATAGCCGCCCCAGGAGCCGCCGGTGAGGATCAGGCGGGCCGGGTCGGCCAGTCCCGAGCCGACGGCCCACTCGCGGACCGCCGCGATGTCCTCCAGCTCGATCAGGCCCACCCGGTGCTTGAGCGCGTCGGTCCACGCCCGGCCGTAGCCCGTCGAGCCGCGGTAGTTGACCCGGACCACCGCGTATCCGTGGTCGACCCAGGCGGCCGGGCCCGCGGCGAAGGAGTCACTGTCGTGCCACGTGGGGCCGCCGTGGATGTCGAAGACCGTGGGGAGCGGTCCGGTCGCGCCCGCGGGCCTCTGCACCAGGGCGTGGATACGGCCGCCGGGACCCTCCACCCACACGTCCTCCACCGGCACCGACCCCGGGGACTTCATGCCGGGCGGGTCGAGGACCACCCCGCCGTGCGTCGAGCGGACCGCGGAGGGCTCGGCCGACGAGGACCACAGGTACTCCACGCTGCCGTCCGGGCGGGCGGTCGCTCCGGAGACCGTGCCGGGCGGGGTGGGGACCCGCGTCAGCTCGCGGGTGGCCAGGTCGTAGCGGAACAGCTCGCTGCGGGCCTCGAAGCCGTGCACCACGAGCAGGCCGCCGCCGTCCGGACACCACTCGGCGCTCACGTCGCCGGGCAGGTCGAGAGCCAGGTCGTGCTCCTCACCCGTCGCCACGTCCCACACCAGCGGCTCCCAGCGGCCGCGTCTTTGGTGGCCGACCAGCAGCCGCGTGTCCCCCTCGACCGGAGCGAAGCCCAGCACGTCCAGGCCCAGCTCGACCGTCCCGCCCTTGGTGTCGTCCAGCTCGGCGACCGTCGTGCCGTCCGGGCGCAGCACGCGCAGCGCCGAGTGCATCGCGTCGCCGTGCTCGGTGTGCTCCAGGGCGATCAGCGAGCCGTCGTGGGAGAGGTCTCCGACGCCCGCCGACTCGCGGTGCCGGTAGATCTCCGTCACCTGCCCGTCGCGGGCCAGGTGCAGGGTCGTGCCGTCCTCGTCCGTGGAGCGCCCCACGACCGCCGTGCGGCCGTCCCGGCCGAGCGCGAGCCCCGCCGGATACGACGCGCCGAGGCCGGGCACGGCGGCCTCGTCGGCCCCGCCCTCGAAGGGCTGGCGCCGCCAGACGCCGAACTCGTCGCCGTCCTTGTCGTCGAACCACCAGATCCAGCGCCCGTCCGGCGAGAGCACACCGTCCGTCGTGCCGTTCGGCCGATCGGTGACCTGCCGCTGGTCACCCGTCGTCCGGTCCCAGGCGTACAGCTCGTACGTCCCCGTCGCGTTCGACACGAACAGGGAGCGCTCCGGCGCGTCCTCCGCCCAGTCGGGCAGGGACACCCGGGGCGCTCGGAAGCGCTTCTCCCAGTCCGGCATCTCCTCGATGAGTGGCCGCCGGTCGAGCTGCTGCGGCGAGTCGGACCCGTTGCTCTCAGTCATGACCCCATACTGCACGCTTCCGGGGACAACGCGCTGTCCGGTCTCCCCAGCCTGTGGAAAACTCCGCCCGGTCTCTTCGCATCCTCTTGCCTTTTCCACACCGTTCCCGCCCGCCCGGCACGGCGCCGGGCCGACCCCGCGACCGGGGCGCGGCGTCCGGCACCGTACCGTTGAGGGCGTGTACCGGTTTCTGCTGACACCTCGCTGGTGGGGCATCAACGTCTTCGTGCTGCTCGCCATCCCCTTCTGCGTGTTCATGGGGTCCTGGCAGCTGAGCCGGTTCGAGGCGCGAGTGCAGGACCACCGGACCGCGACCGAGCAGGCCGCCTCCTACCGCAAGGAGGCGCCGCGCCCGCTGGACCGGCTGCTGCCCGTCGACAAGCGCACGTCCGGCATGCAGACCACCGCGGCCGGCCGGTACGCCGATCAGCTGCTGATCCCGGACCGCGATCTGGACGGCAAGGCCGGGTACTACGTGCTGACGCTGCTGCGCACCGACTCCGGCAAGGCACTGCCGGTCGTCCGCGGCTGGCTGCCCGGGAAGCCGGACGCGGCCGGGGTCCCGGCTCCGCCCACGGGCGAGGTCACGGTCACCGGAGCGCTCCAGGCGTCGGAGACGCCGGGTGACAACGGGGTCAGCGCCCGGGGCGGGCTGCCGTCCGGGCAGACCGCGGCGATCAGCGCGGCCTCGCTGGTGAACCTCGTGCCGTACCCCGTGTACGACGCGTGGGTCACCCTCAACCACGCCGATGCCGGGATGACGGCGGTACCGGCGAAGGCCCCCGACAACACCGGGCTCGACCTGAAGGCGTTCCAGAACCTCGGCTACACCGGCGAGTGGTTCGTCTTCGCCGGCTTCGTGGTCTTCATGTGGTTCCGGCTGCTGCGCCGCGAGGCGGAGGCCGTACGGGACGCGGAGCTGGGGCTCGCGCCCGAGCAGGCGCCGGTGCCGGCGCCCGCGTCGAGCGGCGTGTCCGGCGCCTGACCGGCTCCCCGGGGCCTGTTCCGGCGAGCGTGCCTGCCGGGCGACGGAGCGCAGGCCGGCAGACCCGGCACAAGCCCTAGGACGCCGGGAGCACCCCGGTCCGGTAGATCGTCCCCGCACACGCGTTCGTCACCGTCACCGACGCCGAGGGCGAGCCGGCCTCCGGGGTGTGCGAGACCACGACGCCGCCGTCGGCCGGGCCGTCCGTCAGGAGCATCTGGGTGGAGACGCCGGTGTCGCCGCCCGTGGTCGTGGCGCCCGTGGTGCTGACGCCCTGGGTGGGGGACGGATCGGACGAGGGTCCGCCGGTCTCGTTGCCGCCGGTGCTGCTGCCGCCGCCAGTGGTGGTCGGACAGGTCTGGGAGGGCACCCAGGCGAACTTCACCTCGTACGCCGAGCCGGACGGCAGGAGCAGCCCGGGCACCTCGGTGGAGGGGTCAGGCAGTCCGGCCGCCGCGTCGCCGGAGGTGTGGGCGACCACGGTGATCCTGGTGGGGTCGGCCGCGCCCTGCGCGAGGGGGCTCACCGAGCCGGAGCCGCCGACCCGGCAACTGCCGCCGGAGACGTTGGTGACGTGGAAGGTGCCGTAGACGACACCGGCCGAGTCGGGGGCGTCGACGGTGGCGGTGGCGGAGCCGAGCTGGGAGGCCGCGCACACCGGGATGTCGCCGCCCGGGTCGGCCGCGGGGCTGTCCGGACCACCGGTGGGTCCGCTGTCGGCGGCGCTGCCCGGGCCGCCCGTGCCGACGTCCTTCCGGTCCTTCGTACCCTCGCCGGCGGCCTTGTCCGAGGAGCCGCCGATCGTGCTCTCGCCGCCGTCCGGGCCCTTGCCCCGGCTCGCGTCGCCCTGGGCCTGTGAGGCCTGGCCCGCGATGGCCGGGTTGGCGTCGGAGGCGGCGGTGTTGGAGACGTGCACGAGGGCGGGCACGGCGGTGCCGACGAACAGGGCGGCGGCCGCCATGCCGACGGCGGCCTGCCGCTTGCGGGCCCGCCGCGCCGGGACCGCGCGCCGCAGGTGGTCCAGTGTGCCGTCCCGTGGCTCGACGTCCTGGACCGCGTCGTGCAGCATCCTGCGCAGTGCCAGCTCGTCCGAGTCGAGCCCGTCCGGGCCGAGTTCGTCGGGGCTGTGGTTCACGGTTCCGTTCCCAGCGTGCGATGACGTGTGCTCTTGATGGTGCGGCTCGCCCGACGCGTCGGGTTCGTGTTCCTCGTACGCGTCGCGGTCCTCGTCGTGCTCCCTCATGCCGACGCCCCCATCGCGACCCGCAGCGCCGCGATGCCGCGCGAGCCGTAGGCCTTGACCGAGCCCAGCGAGACGCCGAGGGTCTCGGCGACCTGCGCCTCGGTCATGTCCGCGAAGTAGCGCAGCACCAGGACCTCGCGCTGACGGCGCTGGAGGCCCTTCATCGCCTTGATCAAGGAGTCGCGCTCCAGCTGGTCGTAGGCGCCCTCCTCGGCGCTGGCCATGTCCGGCATCGGCTTGGACAGCAGCTTCAGGCCGAGGATGCGGCGGCGCAGGGCGGAGCGGGAGAGGTTGACGACCGTCTGCCGCAGATAGGCGAGGGTCTTCTCCGGGTCCCGGACGCGTTTGCGGGCGGAGTGGACCCGGATGAAGGCTTCCTGGACCACGTCCTCGCAGGAGGCGGTGTCGTCGAGGAGGAGCGCGGCCAGGCCCAGCAGGGACCGGTAGTGCGCGCGATAGGTCTCGGTGAGGTGGTCGACGGTGGTGCCGGCCGCCGTAGTCTCCTCGGCGGCCTCACGCTGGCTGGGTATGCGGGCTGGCCGCGCGGCGGGCATGGGCGCGATCACCGGCATGCCGCCGGGCACGCGCGGGCGGAGCGCCGCGCGGGGCGGTCGCAGGGCGGCGCCGCGGGTCGCCGCCGGGGATACCCCCCGCTCGAAGAGCTTGGGGGTGAACTCGAGAACCTCTGCCACGCCAGTTGGACACGTCTCCCCCCACTGAGGTTGTACGTGCCGGGCAAGTCGATTGCGCCAGGTGACACGTCCGGCGCCGTTCTCGTGGCAGGCGGCACAACCGAATGCGCCTCGTATGCCCTCATGCGTCCCGCTCATCCCCTATGCCTGAATCGCCGGAACGTCCCCACGTCCCGCAGCGTCCCCACGCCCGCGAAGGGCGACCGCAAAGACGCTCCCCGCCCTTCGCGCGGTTGCAAAGGACGGGGAGGCAAATCATCGGCCGCCGAACAGCGAACAGCATGGATCAAGTGGCCCAGCCCACCAGCCGAATTGATTCTCACATGGATCCTACAAACGGAAAGGCCCCTGGCCACGGTATTTCCGGCGGCGACGGTCGCGTGCGACAGGAGTCACGGTGCCTCGGCGGCCACCAGCTCCGCGATTTGCGCGATGTTCAGCGCCGCGCCCTTGCGCAGGTTGTCACCGCACACGAAGAACTCCAGCGCCGTGGGATCGTCCAGCGCCCGGCGCACCCGCCCGACCCAGGTCGGATCGGTGCCCACCACGTCGGCGGGCGTGGGGAACTCGCCCGCGGCCGGGTTGTCGTAAAGCACCACGCCGGGCGCTGTGGCGAGGATCTCCCGTGCCCTGCCGACCGTGACCTCGCCCTCGAAGCGGGCGTGGACGGTCAGGGAGTGCGTGGTGACCACCGGGACGCGTACGCAGGTCACGGCGACCGGCAGCCGCGGCAGCCCGAGCACCTTGCGGGACTCGTCCCGCAGCTTCATCTCCTCCGAGGACCAGCCCTCCTCGCACAGCGACCCGGCCCACGGCACGACGTTCAGCGCCACCGGCTCCGGGAACGGACCGGTGTCGTCCCCGACGGCCCGCCGCACGTCACCGGGGCTGGTCCCCAGCTCCGTGCCCGCCACCAGGGACAGCTGCCGGCGCAGGGTCTCCACGCCCTCGTCCCCGGCCCCGCTCACCGCCTGGTACGAGGAGAGGACCAGCTCGCGCAGGCCGAACTCGGCGTGCAGCGCGCCCAGGGCCACGATCATGGACAGGGTGGTGCAGTGGGGGCTGGAGACGATCCCGCGCGGCCGCCGCCGCACCGCGTGCGGGTTGACCTCGGGTACCACGAGCGGCACCTCCGGATCCACGCGGAAGGCGCCCGAGTTGTCGACCACCACCGCGCCCCGGGCGGCGGCGAGCGGCGCCCAGTGCGCGGCGGCCTCGTCGGGGAGGTCGAACAGGGCGATGTCCACCCCGTCGAAGGCGTCCTCGGCGAGCGCGGCCACCTCGACCTCCTCGCCGCGCACGGTCAGCCTGCGGCCGACCGCGTGCTCGGGCTCCCCGCCCGCCGTACGCGAGTGGGAGCCCGGGGAGGAGCCCGCAGGCAGGGCGAGCAGGCGGATGTCACCCCAGATGTCCGCGCGCTGGGACAGGATCCGGAGCAGGACCGTGCCGACGGCTCCGGTCGCTCCCACGACCGCGAGCGTCGGTCGGTCGCTCATCGCCCGGTGCCTCCGTAGACGACGGCCTCGTCGCTGTCGGAGTCGAGCCCGAAGGCACTGTGCACGGCGCGCACGGCCCCCGGCACGTCGTCCTGGCGGGTGACGACCGAGATACGGATCTCGGAGGTCGAGATCAGCTCGATGTTCACGCCCGCGTCGGACAGCGCGGTGAAGAAGTCGGCGGTGACACCCGGGTTGGTCTTCATACCCGCGCCGACCAGGGAGATCTTGCCGATCTGGTCGTCGTAGCGCAGGGAGTCGAAGCCGATGCCGGCCCGGTTCTTCTCCAGCGCGTCGATGGCCTTGCGGCCCTCGGCCTTCGGCAGCGTGAAGGAGATGTCCGTCAGGCCGGTGGCGGCGGCGGACACGTTCTGCACGACCATGTCGATGTTGATCTCGGCATCGGCGATCGTACGGAAGATGGAGGCGGCCTCGCCGGGCTTGTCGGGCACGCCGACGACCGTGATCTTGGCCTCGGAGGTGTCGTGTGCGACACCGGAGATGATGGCCTGCTCCACCTTCTTGACCCCTTGCTGAATCGGCTCGCTGCTGACCCACGTGCCCTGCAACCCGCTGAAGGAGGAGCGGACGTGGATCGGGATGTTGTACCGGCGCGCGTACTCCACACAGCGGTGGAGCAGCACCTTGGAGCCGGACGCGGCCAGCTCCAGCATGTCCTCGAAGGAGATCCAGTCGATCTTCCGGGCCTTCGCCACCACCCGCGGGTCGGCGGTGAACACGCCGTCGACGTCGGTGTAGATCTCGCACACCTCGGCGTCGAGGGCTGCCGCGAGCGCGACGGCGGTGGTGTCGGACCCGCCACGCCCCAGCGTGGTGATGTCCTTCCCCGCCTGGCTGACGCCCTGGAAACCGGCGACGATGGCGATGTTGCCCTCGTCCAGCGCGGTCCGGATGCGGCCCGGCGTGACGTCGATGATCCGGGCTTTGTTGTGCACCGAGTCGGTGATGACACCTGCCTGGCTGCCGGTGAACGACTGGGCCTTGTTGCCCAGGTTTTTGATCGCCATGGCCAGCAGGGCCATGGAGATCCGCTCTCCGGCGGTCAGCAGCATGTCGAGCTCGCGCCCGGCAGGCATCGGGGATACCTGCTCGGCGAGATCGATCAGCTCGTCCGTCGTGTCGCCCATCGCGGAAACCACGACAACCACGTCGTTGCCGTTCTTCTTGGCTTCCACGATCCGCTTGGCGACGCGCTTGATGCCCTCGGCATCGGCTACGGAGGAGCCTCCGTACTTCTGCACGACAAGGCCCACGTGCGCTCCTCGCTCAGTCCGTGTCCATCGCACTCGCGCATACGCGGTGCGGTCGGCTCAGTCTATCGAGCGTCCGAATTTCCCATTCGCGATATCGCATGGTGAGATGCCCGGCGCCCGCTGGTCAGAACGGCTCATGCCCATATGACGAAACCGCACTCGGAAAGTGCTCCGGGTCACACTGATCGGCGGCGAGCCCGACCGGAGGGCGCCCGTCGAGTCGCGCCCACGCATTCACGCTCCGCATCTGTGTGTTCTCCGACCGGCTGCTTGGCAGCACAGCAGCACCTGCCTCGTCCTTGGCCCCGGCGTCACCGCTCGTGCATCATTGACGGATCGCCCTCCTCCCAGGGCCCTTCCATGCGGTGACGACTGGCCAGCCACAGGTCGGGAGGTTTCGATGACGACGCGCACCCACGTGGTCCTCGTGCACGGTCTCGGCTCGTCGGCCAAGGTGTGGCAGGACTTCTCCGCACTCCTCGAAGGCGACCCGGACCTGTCCGATCGGATCGAAGTCCGAACCTTCTCCTACGACTCTCCGCGGACCCGATTACGGCCCGACCGCCGTATCGCCCGCATCGACGACATCGCCGACCGGCTCGGCACATGGCTGAGCACCAACTGCGCCGACGGCGCACCGATCGTGCTCGCCAGCCACAGCCAGGGCGGCCTGGTCGTCCAACGGTTCCTCGCCCGGACGCTGCGGCGGGCGAACGGGCGGCAGCTCGCGCACATCAAGCACATCATCATGTTCGCCTGCCCGAATAACGGTTCAAATTTTGCCCTCTCCCTGAGGAAGCTCCTGATCTTCTGGAGACATCCGCAGGAACGCGAACTGCGCCCTCTGGCCTCGCGGCCCGTACTCGAGGCACAGCAGACCGTGCTGGAGAAGGTGGTGGCGGCCGACGAGGCCTCCGACACCAAGTGCCCCATCCCCATATCCGCCTACGGTGGAGAGACCGACAACGTGGTGCCGCCCCACACCGCCGTCAACCCCTACGCGGGCGGAGTGATCCGGGGCGACCACTTCTCCATCGTGAAACCCCCCGACCGGAACGCGGAGTCGTACGCGGCGCTGAAAAGGGTGCTGCTGGACCCGAACGTCACGCATCCGCAGCCACCCCCGGCCGCCCCGCCCGCGTCCCTTGCCCAGCACCTCGTGCCGACGCCCCGGCACCCCGCCGGTTCCACGGACGACGAGGCACCGTTCTCGGTCACCCTGCCGCTCGCGGACGGTCAGCTGTACGGAGAAGAGCGCAGACGCATCGTCTCCTCGATCCTGTCCGCCGGACCGGGCGTGCACGTCCTCGCAGGGCCGGGCGGAAGCGGCAAGAGCCGTCTGGCGCTGGAGACCGCCACCCGTGCCGTGGCCGAGGGCCGCGACGTGTGGTGGGTCAGAGTGAACCAGCTCAGTGCGTGCATGCGGCAAGTGGCCCGCGATCTGCACATTCCCGACAGCCAGGCGGACGAGGCCTGGAAGGGCAACGGCAGCCAGTCGGACCTCGTCTGGCGCTTCCTCAACCAGGCCACCCGTCCCTGGCTGCTCGTCTTCGACAACGCCGACGACACGCAGCGGCTCGGCCCGCGGGGCGGCTCGGTCAAAGAGGCGACCGGCTGGCTGCGGCCACCGCAGGGACCGCAGGGACTGGTCCTCGTGACGAGCCGGATCCGGGATCGCGACGTCTGGGGCAATTGGAGCGAGGTGCACGGAGTCCCTCTGCTCAACGAGACCGACGGCGCCTCCCTGCTCATGGACCGCGCAGGACCGGGCGCCGGCACCACTGAGACTGCCCGGCTGCTCTCCCGACAGCTCGGCGGTCTGCCACTGGCCCTGCGGACGGCAGGGAAGTACATACGTTCGGTCCGCGAAAGCGGTGTGAAACTCGGCACCGCCGACATCAAGGACTTCGCCAGTTACCGCCAGGCCTGGGCACGCCGGTCCGCGTCGCCGGCAGGCACCCGTGGCGCCGACACCGAGGAGTCGCTGGGCCTGGAGAAGATCGTCGACGAGGTGTACGGCATCTCCCTGGGACTCCTGGAGCGGCGCGGGCTCTCCCAGGCGGCGCCGCTGCTCAAGGCCTTCGCCTGCCTGAACATCGCGCCGATTCCCTACCGGCGGCTGCTTGAGGGACCCGCCGTCACCGAGTCCTCGCTGTGGACGGAGTTCCCGCTGGCCCGCCGCCGCGATGTGATCATGGGTCTGCACGACCTCGGACTGATCGAACTCGACCAGCGCCGGGATGTCCTCTCGCTGCACCCCGTCGTCCACGGCATCCTCCGCGACGACCAGGACGTCAAACGTCGACGCAGCGACTACTACGCACTCGACGTCCGCATGCTGCTCGACGCGGTCCGGGACCACGATCCCGACTATCCGGACGCCTGGCCGGTCTGGGCCGTGGTGACCACCCACGCGATGGAGGTGGCACGCTCGGTCCTGCGGCCCGACGGCCCGACCCGCGACCGCAGTGTGGTCACCTCGGCGGTCGAACTCACCCGGCTGACCTGCCGTTACCTTCTGGTCGCCGGACACCTCGGGCCGGCCCGCGAACTGCTGCTGCCGATCATCGAGAACTGCGCGTCCTACGGCTTCCACGAGGGCGACCGCGAAATCCTGGGGCTGCGCCACGAGAAGGGACGCATCTTCCTGGAGGTCGGCGATCTCGCGGCCGCGGAAAAAGAGCTGCGCCAGGTGGTGAACCGGCGCGGGGAGATCTTCGCCGACCGCCATCACGACACTCTGGCCAGCCGGCACAAACTGGCCAGGGCCATCCTGGAGCAGGGCGACCACCGGGCACCCGAGGCCGAGGAGATCCTGCGCTCCGTCGTGCACGACGAGAAGTGGGTCCGGGGCGAGGAGCACGCCGACACGATGGTGGTGCGGCACACCCTGGCGCGTGCGATTCTGGCGCAGCGGCGGGCCTTCGAGGCGGAGCCCCACCTCCGGGAGATCCTGGCGATCCGGCTGCGCGAGTGGCTTCCGGGAACGCCGGAGACCCTGCACGTGCGCGAGACGCTGGCGAGCTGTCTGCTGGAGCAGGAGAAGGTCGAGGAGGCCGTACTCCTGATCGACGAGGCCCGACGGGACGCCGAACAGCCGGAGAACTCGCACCCGGTGATGCGTCTGCGCTACTGCGGTGCGTACGCCCTCCTGCTCCAGGGGCGGGTCCCGGAGGCCACGGAGGCGCTCACCTCTCTCCTGGCCGACCAGCGCCAGGTTCTCGGGGACGCGCACCCGGAGGTGCGCCTCACCCGGGACCTGCTCGGCCGCGTACACAAGTCCCTCTGATCAAAGGCGAGTTGTCGCCCCGAGTTGGCAAAAACGTCGCCCGAATGGGGTCTTGCGGCCTAGCATCGCAACCCGCACTCTCTGAGTGCTGACTGCAACCGAGCCGCAACCCTCGACAAATCGATGCGCACGTGGGGGCCTGTGTGAATTCCCTCCCCGACCAAAACCAACCCGAACGCGACGAATCCTTAACCACCGGCACGGAGCAGCAGCGCTCCGAACGCACCGCCGAGTCCTCCCGGCGCGAGATCGCGCGGCGGATCGCCCTCGAGGCCCTACGCGCGGACCGACACGTCCTTGAGACGAGTGCGGCCACGGCGTTCCGCGACTTCAGCTACGTCCATCCGGCCTGACGATCCAGCCGATCCGCGAGAAACGGGGTGTCGTGATGCGTCTTTCCGACCTGTCGGCTCACTCACCAGCCGTACCGCACGACCCGCACTTCTCCGTCGTCACCGCACCGTCCTTCACCCGCCGGAACATCGCCGACCTCGCGGCCGGCCGTTGCGCGGCCGTCCGCGTGCCGGACTTCATGCCCCGCACCCAGTGCGAGGAGATCCTGCGCGCACTGGAGAACTCGCCTTTCGAGTCGTACGGAAGACAACGCGTCCAGCCGCCGGTGATGCGATTCGGCGTCGGTGTCAGCGATCACCGCCGCAACGGCTCGGTCGCGGACAGCTACTGGCCCGCCGTGGAAGCCGGCCGGAAGGCCTGGCGCGGACTCGGGCTGCCCTACGACCCGTTCGCCCGTTGCCGGGAAATACTTGGGGCGGACTGGCCCGGCGCCGTGGCGGTCGGCCGCCGGGGCGGCCGGGAACTGGCGCCGGGCGTGGCCCGGGAGCCGAACCAGGGCTTCCAGGTCCACTTCGACGAGGCACTGCGCGAGTTCGAGGACGACTTGCTGGACTCGCCCCTGGTCGCCCAGTTCGCCTTCAACCTGTACCTGAGCGTCCCGGACGGCGGAGGTGAGACGGTTCTCTGGCGGCACCGCTGGCACCCGGGCGACGAGTCCTTCCGGCTCCCGGAGTCCTACGGCTACTCCGAGGCCGTGGTGGGTGACGCGGAGTCGGTGGAGATCAGGCCCGTCATCGGCGACGCCCTGCTGCTCGACCCCCGGAACTTCCACGCCGTACGGCCCAGCACCGGAGCCCGCCGTATCGCGCTGGGCTTCTCGATGGGCCTGAGTGTCACCGGGAACCTGCTGACCTGGGGCTGACTGGACTCCACGGTCCGGGCAACCGGACTCTCCCCTTCGACAGCGGCTCGGGCTTTGACGCCCCGTCACCCGCGCCGCTACGTTCTGTCGATGGACGTTCTACGTTATGTGGCATTCGCCCACGGCCCCGCGGGTGGGAATCCCGCCGGTGTGGTGCTCGACGCAACCGGACTCGACGACGCCACGATGCTGGAAACGGCGGCAGAGGTCGGTTACTCGGAAACCGCGTTCGTGGTGCCGTCCGACGACGGCTTCCTGGACGTGCGGTATTTCAGCCCTCTCGCCGAGGTGCCGTTCTGCGGCCACGCGACGATCGCCACGGCGGTCGCCTACGCCCACCGGCACGGCGTCGGACTCCTGCGGCTGCGGACCAAGGCAGGTCCCGTCCCCGTCACCACCTCGGTGGCGGCGGACGGCTCCGTCTTAGCTTCTCTGGTGAGCGTTGCCCCGAGGTCGGAACCGATTGCGGAGGCCGACCTGACGGAGCTTCTGACCGCACTGCGCTGGCCCGCCACGGACTTGGACCCGGCGCTGCCGCCGCGCGCCGCCTACGCGGGCGCCTGGCACCCGGTCATCGCCGCGGAGAGCAGGGAACGGCTGGCCTCACTGGACTACGACATGCCGGCACTCGCCGCGCTCATGGAACGCAGGGACTGGGCCACCATCGACCTGATCTGGCGCGAGTCGCCCGCCGTCTTCCACGCTCGTAACCCCTTCCCCCCGGGTGGTGTGGTCGAGGACCCAGCCACCGGTGCGGCGGCCGCCGCGCTGGGCGGTTACCTGCGAGAGCAGGGCCTGGTGACCACTCCGGCGACACTGACGGTGCACCAGGGCATCGACATGGGACGGCCGAGCAAGATCTTCGTGACAGTACCGACGGAGAGCAGCAGCGGCATCCAGGTCACCGGTACAGCCGTCCCGGTCTAGATCCGGACGGAGTTCCGATCGGACGGCGGCCGGCTCAGTCCGCGACCTGGAAGACGGTCTCGATCTCAACGGGAGCGTCCAGAGGCAGCCGGGCGACGCCGACCGCGCTGCGCGCGTGTCGGCCTGCATCACCGAAAAGGGTCAGGAACAGGTCGCTCGCTCCATCCACCACCGTCGGCTGACCGGTGAAGCCGTCGGCGGACGCCACGTAGCCAACCACCTTCAGCACGCGTACCAGGAACCCCGGAGCCGCCACGGAGTTCGCGGCGGCGAGAGCCGCCAGCGCGCAGCGCCGACTGAGGTCGTAGGCCTCTTGAGGCGTCACGGAGTCCCCGACTCTGCCGGTGGCCACGAGTTCGCCCTCCGCCATGGGCACCTGGCCGGACACATACACATGACTGCCGCTGCGCACCGCGGGGATGTACGCGCCTTTGGGCGGACTGACGCCGGGCAGGGCGAGGCCGAGCTCTCGCAGCCGAGCCTGGAGGTCGAGATTCACCCGGAAACACTACCCTCCGCGACCCCGCCGCCACCAGGCGTAGGCGGCGCGGGTCGGTCACTTGCGCAGGCGCAGGCCCAGTGGGTCCGCGATCTCCTGTGCCATGACCTTGCCGGCCTCGAACTCCAGGGTCTCGTCGCCCATGCCCTGGTCGGTGTCCAGGCCGTCCAGTTCCTCCAGGGGCTGGTTGAGGCGGACGTGGGCGACCAGGGACTGCAGGGCGCGCAGGGTGGCGGAGGCCGTGGAGCCCCAGTTGGAGAAGTAGGAGAACTGCCACCACCACAGGGCCTCGGTGGTGCGGCCGGCGCGGTAGTGGGCCATGCCGTGCCGCAGGTCGGCCATGACGTCCGCCAGGTCGTCGGAGATACGGGCCGGCACGGGCGCCCGGCGCGGCTCGTAGGGGTCGAAGACCTCGGAGTAGACGTCGATCGGCTCCAGCAGGCGCGCGAGGTTCTCGCGGAGCTGGTCCACGTCCGGCTCCGGACCGGGGTCGGGTTCGTAGCGCTCGTCGGGGACGATGTCCTCGTGCGCGCCGAGCCGGCCGCCGGCCAGCATCAGCTGGGAGACCTCCAGCAGCAGGAAGGGCACCGCCGAGTCCGGCTCGTCGCCCTTGGCGACCTCGGTGACCGCGACCAGGAAGCTCTCCACCTGGTCGGCGATCTGGACCGCGAAGTCGTCCGGGTTCTGGCTGGCGGCGTGCAGCGTGGCGTCAGACATCTAGGAGTCGTCTCCCCTCGAAGGCGCGGCCGAGGGTGACCTCGTCCGCGTATTCCAGGTCACCGCCCACCGGGAGGCCGCTGGCCAGGCGGGTGACCTTCAGGCCCATGGGCTTGATCATGCGGGCGAGGTACGTCGCCGTCGCCTCGCCTTCGAGATTCGGGTCCGTGGCCAGGATCAGCTCGGTGACCGTGCCGTCCGCCAGACGGGCCAGGAGTTCCCGGATGCGCAGGTCGTCCGGGCCGACGCCCTCGATGGGGCTGATCGCCCCGCCGAGGACGTGGTAACGGCCGCGGAACTCACGGGTGCGCTCGATGGCGACGACGTCCTTCGGCTCCTCGACCACGCAGATGACCGAGGGGTCGCGCCGGCTGTCGCGGCAGATCCCGCACAGCTCCTCCTGCGCGACGTTGCCACAGGTCGCGCAGAAGCGGACCTTCGCCTTCACCTCGAGCAGGGCCTGGGCGAGCCGCCGTACGTCCGCCGGTTCCGCCTGGAGGATGTGGAAGGCGATCCGCTGCGCGCTCTTGGGACCGACGCCGGGCAGCCGCCCGAGCTCGTCGATGAGGTCCTGGACCACGCCTTCGTACAACGGACTGCCGCCCTTCCTGGATCGCTTCGGTTCGTACGGTAGTTGCCCGGCGGCCGTCTCAGAAAGGCAGCCCGGGGATTCCGGTGCCGCCGCCCAGGCCCTGGGCCAGCGGACCGAGCTTCTGCTGCTGGAGGGTCTGGGCGTTCTCGTTGGCCGCCTGGACGGCGGCGACGATCAGGTCGGCGAGGGTCTCGGTGTCCTCCGGGTCCACCGCCTTGGGGTCGATCTTCAGCGCGCGCAGCTCGCCTGCGCCGGTGACGGTGGCCTTCACCAGACCGCCGCCCGCCTGCCCGTCGACCTCGGTCCGCGCCAGCTCCTCCTGGGCCCGCTGAAGGTCCTGCTGCATCTTCTGGGCCTGCTGGAGCAGCTGCTGCATGTTGGGCTGGCCACCACCGGGAATCACGATCAGCTCCTGCTCTCGTACGACTGTCCGGACGGGGGCCGATGGACCGGTTCCCCGCTGGCACGAGCCTACGTGGTCCGGGCAGGCAGCGCCCCGCCACTCTTTCGAGTGAGTCTTGGATGAGCCCTGTACCTGATCAAGGCCCTCTTACGAGCGGAAAAGCCGTGCTCCACGGCGCCTCGCCACCCGTTGGGGGGTAGGAAGGGTCCGGCGTGTGAGCCAGCGTCACGGACCGTGATCAGTAGGGAGTGCCGGGTGGGTCAGCCGGAGATGCAGCCCGAGCGTCCGCCGCAGGACGGGCGGGGCGACGGGGCGGCCGGGCTGCGGCCGGGCGATCTGACCGGGCGGCCGTTCCCGCTCGGCGACTGGGGCGAGCCCGCGCAACGGCTGGACGAGCTGTACCGCTGGGTGGAGCGGGGGGCGCTGCAGACCGTTGCCTGGTATCTCGGGGAGCGGGTGTGGAAGCGGCGCGGGGCCCGTGCGCTGCGGGTCGGGGCCGCGGCGGGGGCGGTGACCGGGGCGGCGCTGCCGCTGCTCGATCTGACCGGGGCGGCCGAGGGCGCGGCGCCGTGGGGGTATGTGGCGCTGCTGCTGTGCGTGGCGTGTGTCGGGATCGACCGGTACTTCGGGGTGACGGCGGGGTGGATGCGGGACGTGGCGACCGCGCAGGCCGTGCAGCGCCGGTTGCAGGCACTGCAGTTCGACTGGGCGTCCGAGAACGTACGGGAGGTCCTGGGCCCCGCGGAGGGGACGGCCGGTGAGGCCGCCGAGCGGTGCCTGGGGGTGCTGCGGCGGTTCTCGGAGGACGTCACGGAGCTGGTGCGCACGGAGACGGCCGACTGGATGGTGGAGTTCCGTATCGGCTCGGCGCCGATGGGGCTCCAGGCGGCGGGGCCCGCAACCGCCGGGCGGTCCGAGCCGGGCGGCGGGCACGGGCGCCTGCCGCTGCCGCCGGGCGCCGCACGGCCGAACATGCCCCGGCAGCGACCGCCGGAACCGCGCTGACTCCGGTCACTGCCTGGTGTACGTCAGCTTTTCCCCGGTGCCGGTGTTCACACGCTGGAGCGTGCCGTCCGGCAGCAGGACGACCTGCGTCGCCGCGCCCGGATTGCACCCCTCCCTCTGCCGCCCGGTCGTCACGACGGAGGGGCCGACCTCCAGCGGGCCGCCGTCGCCGGGCCGCCGGGTGAGCCGGGCCTCGAACACGCAGTGGTAGGTGCCGCCGCTGTCGATGGGGCCGTCGGCGACGAGGGTGAGCACGGTGTCGCCCACGTCTCCCTGGGTGATGGTGAGCCGGCGGCTGTTCGAGCCGTAGGCGTTGTCGATCGTCGCCGTCCAGCTGCCGAGGTAGCCGGTCGGGACCGCGCCGTCGGACGGGGAGGGGGACTGCTGCGAGGCCGCCGGGGACGGGTCGGAACCGCCGGGGCCGGTGGCGTCGTGCGTGGACGCGCTGACGGTCGGCGTCGGGCCGGGCGCGCCGCCCTTGTGGTCGCTGTCACCGCCGCCGCGCATCAGCACGTACACGGAACCGCCCGCGCCGAGCGCCACCACCAGGGCCACCGCGACGAGGGCCGCGGTGGAGCGACCGCTGCGGCGCGGTTCCCGCTCCGGGAACCGACTCGGCCCGTACGACGGCGTCGAGCCGATCGGAGGCGGCCCGTACGGCGGGGTCTGGCCCAGGGTCTGGCCCAGGGCGCCGTACGGGTGATGCCCGGCCTGCGGGTGCTGCTGGGGGTAGCCGTAGGCGGCGGGTTGCGGGTGCTGGTGGGGGTATCCGTACGGGCCGGGAGCAGGCGGTGGCGGAGCGCCGGACGCACCGGACGACGCCGACGGCCCGTAAGGGCCGGGCACACCCGAAGGGGCAGCCCCGGCAGCTCCGAACCCGGCTGAAGCGGCGGCGGCTCCAGAGGTACTGGGGGTACCGGATGACGCCGACGGCCCATCGGAGCCGGGCGCGGCCGAGGCAGCGCCGACAGCCCCGGACGTGCCGGGTGACGCAGGCGCGCCGTAAGGGCCGGGCACGCCCGGAGCCGCACCAGCTCCCGGCGGCGTGCCGGGCGCACCGGACGACGCCGACAGCCGGTGAGAGCCGGGCGCGGCCGAAGCAGCGGCCCCGGGGGCAGGTGCCGCCGGGGCGAACCCAGGAGCCACGGGAGTTCCGGGCGCGCCGGACGGATAGTGAGCGCCGGGCGCGGCGGGACCGGGCGTGCCCGGCTCCTGGGCCGCCGGTTCCTGGGGCTCCCCCGCCGCCTCAGCGGCGCCCGGGGCCCGGGCCGCGGTGCCCGGCGGCTGCTTGGTGAGGGCAGGGGGTGCCCCTGGCACGACCCCGGAGACACCCGGCGCCCCGGGCGTACCGAGCGCGCCGGACGACGGCGTGATGCCCGGCGTGGCCGGCGTGGCCGGCGGCGGGGGCGCGTCCGGCGTCTCCCCCGGGTCACCCGGGTCACCCGGGTCACCCGGGTCCTCCGGGTTCTCCTCGTTCAGGAGTCGGACCGCGTGGCGGCCGAGTTGGGCGACCAGGGCGCTCGGCAGCCAGGGGTCGCGCAGGCGGCCGTCGGCGATCGTGTCCTCGGCGCCGGTGCGCTGGATGATCCGGTCCACGGTGGGACGGGCCGCCGGGTCCTTCCTCAGGCAGGCGCGGACGAGGTCGGCGATGCCTTCGGGCAGTGCCTGAAGGTCGGGTTCCTGTTCGGCGATGCGGTACATCAGCGCGTGCGCCCCGCTGTCGGCGCCGCCGAACGGAAGCGCGCCGGTCGCCGCGTACGCGAGGATCGAGCCCAGGCAGAACACGTCGCACGCGGTCGTGATCCGGTCCCCGCGCACCTGCTCGGGCGCCATGAACCCGGGCGAGCCGATCAGCGCGCCGGTCCGCGTGAGCCCGCCGTCCGTGACGGTCTCCAGGGCCCGTGCGATGCCGAAGTCGATGACGCGCGGCCCGTCGATCGTCACCAGCACGTTGGAGGGCTTGAGGTCGCGGTGGATGAGACCCGCGGCGTGGATGTCCTTCAGCGCGCCCGCCAGCCCGGCCGCGAGGATCCGCACCGACCGCTCGGGCAGCGGGCCGTGGTCGTGTCCGACGACCCTTTGCAGGCTCGGCCCGGCGACGTACCCGGTGGCCACCCACGGCACGGCGGCCTCGGTGTCCGCGTCCAGCACGGGCGCGGTCCAGTGCCCGCCGACCTGCCGCGCGGCCCGCACCTCCTGCCGGAAGCGTGCCCGGAACTCCTCCTGCTGCGCCAGTTCCCGCCGCACCAGCTTCACGGCGACGGTCCGCCCCCGGTCCGACCGGGCCAGGAACACCTGCCCCATGCCGCCGGCCCCGAGCCGCGCCAGCAGCCGGTACGCGCCGATTCCCTGCGGATCGTCAGGCCCCAGCCTCTGCATCGCCGAACCGCCTCCCCCGATATCCCCCGATACGGCTCCTGTGCGTCAGACCGAGAATAGTGCGGCGGTCCGGACGGCCGGGCGACCCGGCGTCTACGGTTCCGTAACAGGTCCGACCCGCGCGGTCCCCTCCCGACAACCTGTCGCTAAAACCCCGCGTCCACAGACAGGGCGCCGATGTCGCGCCCCCGTCCACGCCGTTTACCCTCGGCCGCATGACCCCTCAGCCGAATCCCGAAGCCGGCGCAGTCGTCAAGGCCGCGGACCGGGCGCACGTGTTCCACTCCTGGTCCGCCCAGGACCTCATCGACCCGCCGGCCGTGGCCGGTGCCGAAGGGTCCTACTTCTGGGACTACGACGGCAAGCGTTTCCTGGACTTCACCAGCGGACTCGTCTTCACCAACATCGGCTACCAGCACCCCAAGGTCGTCGCCGCGATACAGGAGCAGGCCGCCACCCTGGCCACGTTCGCGCCGGCGTTCGCCGTCGAGGCCAGGTCCGAGGCGGCGCGGCTGATCGCCGAGCGGACACCGGGCGACCTGGACAAGATCTTCTTCACCAACGGCGGCGCGGACGCCGTCGAGCACGCGGTGCGCATGGCGCGGCTGCACACCGGGCGCCCCAAGGTGCTCTCGGCGTACCGCTCGTACCACGGCGGCACGCAGCAGGCCGTCAACATCACCGGCGACCCGCGGCGCTGGGCGTCGGACGCCGGCTCGGCGGGCGTGGTGCACTTCTGGGCGCCGTTCCTCTACCGCTCCCGGTTCTACGCCGAGACCGAGGAGCAGGAGTGCGCGCGGGCCCTCGAGCACCTGGAGGCGACGATCGCCTTCGAGGGCCCGGCGACCATCGCCGCGATCATCCTGGAGACCATCCCCGGCACCGCCGGGATCATGGTGCCCCCGCCCGGCTACCTGGCCGGGGTGCGCGAGCTGTGCGACAAGTACGGGATCGTCTTCGTCCTGGACGAGGTCATGGCCGGCTTCGGGCGCACCGGTGAGTGGTTCGCGGCGGACCTCTTCGACGTCGTGCCGGACCTGATGACCTTCGCCAAGGGCGTGAACTCGGGATACGTGCCGCTGGGCGGCGTCGCCATCTCCGGGAAGATCGCGGAGACCTTCGGCAAGCGGGCCTACCCCGGCGGCCTGACGTACTCCGGGCACCCGCTGGCGTGCGCGGCGGCCGTCGCGACGATCAACGTGATGGCCGAGGAGGGCGTCGTCGAGAACGCCAGGCGGCTCGGCGCCGAGGTCGTGGAGCCGGGGCTGCGCGAGCTGGCCGAACGGCACCCGAGCGTCGGCGAGGTGCGCGGCACCGGCATGTTCTGGGCCCTGGAACTGGTGAGGAACCGCGAGACCCGCGAGCCGCTGGTGCCGTACAACGCGGCCGGTGAGGCGAACGCCCCCATGGCGGCCTTCGGCGCCGCCGCGAAGGCGAACGGCCTGTGGCCGTTCATCAACATGAACCGCACGCACGTCGTCCCGCCGTGCAACGCGACCGAGGCCGAGCTGAAGGAGGGCCTGGCGGCGCTGGACACCGCGCTGGCGGTGGCCGACGAGCACACCGTGCAGTAGCGCGGGCCGCGACGAGCCGGATTCGGAGGCATCGCGAACGCGTAAGGTGGCGTGCCCGTAGACATGACGTACGAGTACGCCACCCGCACGCGCAAGGAGACGCCCCGACCATGCCCGGCATAAGCGGCAACGGCGCCGTGACGCGCAGCACCCTGCGGCAGCAGATCGCGGACGCGCTCCGGGACGAGGTGCTGGCCGGGCGGCTCCAGCCGGGGCAGGAGTTCACGGTCAAGGAGATAGCCGAGCAGTACGGGGTGTCCGCCACCCCGGTGCGCGAGGCGCTCGTCGACCTGTCCGCGCAGGGCCTGCTGGAGGCCGACCAGCACCGCGGCTTCCATGTGCGCGAGTACTCGCTGCACGACCTCTACGACATGATCAAGGCCCGTGCCCTGATCACCGACGGCATGTTCCAGGCCGCCGTCTCGGCGTCCCAGGCGTTCCGCCGGCCCGACGACCCCTACGTCAAGGCCACGCTCACCGGGGTGCGACGGCGCGGCGAGGAGGCCCAGCGCGCGGCCACCGCCGGCGACCTGACCGTCCTGATCGGCTACGACCTGCGGTTCTGGCGGGAGCTCGGCGCCCTGTTCGGCAACCCGTACCTCTCCGACTTCCTCAACCGGCTGCGCGTGCAGTTCTGGGTGTGCGCGGTGCAGCACCTGCGCCGCCGCGGCGATCTGCGCGGCCTGCTGTGGTCCTCCCACACCGAACTCGTCGACGCCATGGCGAGGGGCGACGCCCCGGCCGCCCGGGCGCTCGTCGCCGCGTACAACGCGCACGACCTCGCTCTCGTCGAGCGGCTGGCCACCGCATGAGCGGGACCGTCACCAGGGCCGTCGGCCTGTCCGTCGTCATCCCGGCCTACAACGAGGAACGGCGCCTCGGCCCCACCCTCGACGCGGTCACCGCGTATCTGGCCGCACACGAGGACCGCTTCGGCTCGTGGGAGGTCGTCGTCGCCGACGACGGTTCCACCGACGGCACCGGCGACCTGGTCACGGACCGCCGGGACCCGCGTGTCCGGCTGGTCGTGGGCGACCGCAACCGCGGCAAGGGCCACGCCCTGCGCCTCGGGGTGGCCGCCACCCACGGCCGCCGGGTGCTGGTCACCGACGCGGACCTGGCCGCCCCCATCGAGGAGCTGGAACAGCTCGACAAGGCACTCGGCGAGGGCGGCGTGGCCGCGATCGGCTCCCGCTCGGTGCCGGGCGCGACGATAGCCAGGCGCCAGCACCGGGTGCGCGAACTGCTGGGCCGCGCGGGGAACTTCCTGATACGGCGGGTCGCGGTGCCCGGCATCCGCGACACCCAGTGCGGCTTCAAACTCTTCGAGGGCGACCGGGCCCGCGAGGCCTTCGCCGCCTCCAGGCTGAGCGGCTGGGGCATAGACGTGGAGGTCCTCCAGCACTTCCGCCGCCGTGACTGGCCGGTGGCAGAGGTGCCGGTCCGCTGGGCCCACCAGTCCGGTTCGAAGGTCGCCCCGCTGGACTACCTCCGGGTCCTCGCCGAACTGGGCCGGCTCAAGGCCCGCTCCGTCCGCCCGGCCGACCTGTTCGCCGGCGCGCTGTTCCTGCTGATGGCGGTCACCCTCTACTCGGGCCGCCTCTTCGACCCCGGCCACCGCTACCTCCCCGACTCCCTCCAGGACCAGAACCAGTGGGAGTGGTTCTTCGCGGTCACCGCCGACAGCGTCGCCCATCTGCGCGACCCCCTGTTCACCGACCTCCAGAACTTCCCGGACGGGGTGAACCTCATGGCCAACACGGTCATGCTGGGGATGTCCGTCCCCTTCGCCCCGCTCACGCTGGCCTTCGGTCCGGCGCTCTCGCTGAGCGTCTGCATGACCCTGGGGCTCGCGGCCACCGCGGCCGCCTGGTACTGGCTGATCGTCAAACGGGTCGTACGGCACCGGGGCGCGGCCTTCACCGGCGCCTGCCTGGCCGCCTTCGCCCCGCCGATGGTCAGCCACGCCAACGCGCACCCGAACTTCGTGATCCTGTTCATGATCCCACTGATCGTCGACCGGGCGCTGCGCCTGGCCGAGGGCCCCCGGGTGCGGCGGGACGGGATCGTGCTCGGGCTGATGACGGCGTACCAGATCTTCCTGGGCGAGGAGCCGCTGCTGCTCGCCGCGATCGGCATGGCCCTGTTCGCCGCCGCGTACGGGCTCGTCCGCCGGGAGGTCGCGCGGGCGGCGTGGCGGCCCCTGCTGAAGGGACTGCTGATCGCCGCGGCGGTGTGCCTGCCGATCGTCGCCTACCCGCTGTACTGGCAGTTCGCGGGCCCGCAGAGCTACAAGAGCGTGCTGCACGGCGACAACGCCGGCAACAGCCCGCTCGCCCTGATCTCCTTCGCCGAGCGCTCGCTGTTCGCGGGCGACGCCCAGAAGGCGAACGCGCTCTCCCTGAACCCCACGGAGCAGAACGCCTTCTACGGCTGGCCGCTCCTCCTGCTCGCCTTCGGCATCGCCGTACGGCTGTGGGAGCACGCGCTGGTGAAGGCGCTGGCGGTCACGACGGCCGCCGCGGCCCTGCTGTCCCTGGGCCCGAAGTTCCGCGTCCCGCTGACCGGCACGGTCTACCCCGGCCCGTGGGCACCGCTCGCGCATCTTCCGCTGTTCGAATCGGTCATCGAGGGGCGCGTGGCGATGATCTGCGCGCCGGCGCTGGGCATGCTGCTGGCGATCGCCGTCGCCAGGATCACCGCCACCGGCCGCGTCGGCACGCTCTACGGCGGCCTGCTGGCGGTCTGTCTCGCGCTGCTGCCGCTGGTCCCGGCGCCGCTGAAGGCCGAGGACCGCGCCCCGGTGCCGGAGTTCATCACGGCCGGCCGGTGGAAGTCCTACGTCCGCGACGGCGAGTCCCTGGTGCCGATACCGCTGCCCGACCCGGGCAACGCGGAGGCCCTGCACTGGCAGACCGCGGCCCACCTCGGCTTCAAGCTGCCCGGCGGCTACTTCAACGGCCCCTACGGACCCGACCGCGTCGGCATCTACGGCGCCGTGCCCCGCTACACCTCCAACCTGCTGCGGGACGTGAGCTACACCGGGTCCGTGCCGGCCATCGGCAAGGACTGGCAGGCCCAGGCGCGGCGGGACTTCGCCGACTGGCACGCCGGTGTCCTGGTGCTGGCACCCCAGCCGCACGAGGAACCGCTGCGGGACGCGGTGACGAAGCTGGTGGGCCGGCCGGGCACGTGGACGGGCGGGGTATGGGTATGGGACCTGCACGAGGTGAGCTGAGCGGCTCCGTACCGACTAGGCTTCTACACTCTTCGACCACCGAACACGCTGAACGTCCTGCCCTCCCCGAGGAGCCCTCTTTGGCCTGTGACCTGTGGCTGGTACCGCTCGTCGACGTCTTGTGCCACACCCCGGACAACCCGTTCGCCGAGGAACTCGCGCAGTACAACAAGGTTCTCGCCGAAAACGGGCTTCCACCGGTGCCGGTGTACCAGTACATGCCCGGCCTGTCCGGGGAGGTGGCGCCGGTGGCCGGCTTCGACTACGACGCGCTGCACTTCCTGCGCCGCGCCCACCTCCTCCAGGTCTGCGGCCTGCCGCTGACCCCGGTCGACGAACTGGGCGGCGACTACGAGCAGTTGCTGGAGATGTTCGAGTCGACGGCCCAGCAGTCCCACCTGGTCTGGCACTACGACCACGCCGGCGCCTACGTCCCGCTGGACTTCCCGCACCCGCTGTCCAACGAGGAACTCCTGGCCGGTGGCGGCCCGTTGGGCTCCTCGCAGGCCCTTCTGCGCGAACTGGAGCACGTCGCACCGTCGTTGGGCATCGACCCGGCCAACCCGCCCGCGGCCCCGCAACCGCCGTCCGCGCCCACGGAGCTGGAACAGCCCGCCGCACCCGCCCCCTACGATCCCAGCCCGTTCGCGCGTGAACGCCACGTGTGGCTGGGGCTGCACGCGGCGGCCACGCGGAGCCTGGCCCAGGGCTCGATGATCGTCTTCAGCTGAGGCCGGGGCGGACGCGGACGCGGGACGGCCGGGCGGATGCACCGCGCCGGCCGTCCCGTCGCATCTCCCGGAAGGGGGACGCGTCAGATGAACGAGTTGATCTCGATCGTCTCGTCGCGGCCCGGGCCCACGCCGATCGCGGAGATCGGGGCGCCGGACATGTCCTGAAGGGCCTTGACGTAGGCCTGGGCGTTCTTCGGCAGGTCGCCGAAGGTCTTGGCCTTCGTGATGTCCTCCTGCCAGCCGGGGAGGTACTCGTAGACGGGCTTCGCGTGGTGGAAGTCGGTCTGGGAGTAGGGGAGCTCCTCGACGCGCTCGCCGTCGATCTCGTAGGCGACGCAGACCGGGATCTGCTCCCAGCCGGTGAGGACGTCGAGCTTGGTGAGGAAGAAGTCGGTCAGGCCGTTGACCCGGGTCGCGTAGCGGGCGATCACCGCGTCGAACCAGCCGCAGCGGCGGTCGCGGCCCGTCGTCACACCCCGCTCGCCGCCGATCCGGCGCAGCGCCTCGCCGTCCTCGTCGAACAGCTCGGTCGGGAACGGGCCGGAGCCGACGCGGGTGGTGTAGGCCTTGAGGATGCCGATGACGCGGCTGATCTTCGTCGGGCCCACGCCGGCGCCCGTGCAGGCACCGCCCGCGGTCGGGTTGGAGGAGGTGACGAAGGGGTACGTGCCGTGGTCGATGTCCAGCAGCGTGCCCTGGCCGCCCTCGAAGAGGACCACCTTGTCCTCGTCCAGCGCCTGGTTGAGGACCAGGACCGTGTCCGCGACGTACGGCTTGATCTGGTCGGCGTAGCCCAGCAGCTCCTCGACCACCTGGTCCACGGCGATCGCGCGGCGGTTGTACAGCTTGGTGAGGATCTGGTTCTTGGCGTCGAGGGCCGCCTCCACCTTCTGGGTGAGGATCGACTCGTCGTACAGGTCCTGCACCCGGATGCCGACGCGGTTGATCTTGTCCGCGTAGGTCGGGCCGATGCCCCGGCCCGTGGTGCCGATCTTCCGCTTGCCGAGGAAGCGTTCCGTCACCTTGTCGACGGTGACGTTGTACGGCGTGATGACATGGGCGTTGCCGCTGATCAGCAACTTGGACGTGTCGACGCCCCGCTCGTTCAGACCGCTCAGCTCGGAGAGCAGGACCGACGGGTCGACGACCACACCGTTGCCGATGACCGGCGTACAACCGGGCGAGAGGATTCCGGAAGGGAGGAGGTGCAGTGCATACTTCTGATCACCGACGACGACGGTGTGGCCGGCGTTGTTTCCGCCTTGGTATCGCACTACATAGTCCACCGAACCACCGAGCAGGTCGGTGGCCTTCCCCTTGCCCTCGTCACCCCACTGAGCACCGAGCAGCACAAGTGCGGGCACGCGCGTACACCCCTTCCGGGCGGGGCATGTCCAGGGTCAGGGGCGTACGCGGAGGGTTCACCGCCGCGTGCACCACGACCGTCGTCGGCCGCTCAACCGTCGGACCGGATGCCCCGGAATAGACGAAGCCCCTGGCGCAATAGCGCAAAGGGGCTCTTGCACAAAGATGCTACCCGAGGAAGCGAGGCAGGACCGAGGTGGCGACTTATCCGACGTCCGATCAGCTGCTGGTGGTCATCGACCCGGTCGCCCGGAGGACGGACGGTGAGTCCGTACGGATCGCGAAAGACGTGCTCAGCGCGGGTGCGGCCACCAAGGTGTGCCTGCCGGACGGTCCGGAGGAGTTCACCCGCGCGCTGGCGCGGCGCGGCTCACGGCGGCCGGTGGTGGTCGGCGACGACCGGGCGCTGCTGCGGGCGGTGTCGGCGCTGCACCGGCAGCGGGAGCTGGCCGGATGCGCCCTGTCGGTGGTTCCGGTCGGGGGCGCCCTGTCGCTGACCCGGTCGCTGGGGGTGCCGACGGGGCCGGTGGCGGCGGCGCGGGCGGTCCTCGAGGGCGCCGAGCGGCGGCTGGACCTGCTCGTGGACGACAGTGACGGGGTGGTGCTGGGCACGCTGCGCATCCCGCCGGTCTCCTCGCAGCAGGCGGATCCGGCGGGGTCCGCGGCGGTCCCGCCGGAGGCGGGGCATCCCTGGCTGCGGACCTGCCAGTCCCTCGTGCGGACGCTGGTGACCCGCCCGCCGAGGACCACGGTGGTCGCCGGGCCCGGCCCCTCCCGGCTGCGGGTGGAGGTCGACGGGGAGACGGTCGTGGACCTGGAGCAGCCGGTGGAGGCGGTCTCGGTCACGCCGGGCGGCGGCACGGGGAAGGCCGAGGTGGAGGTACGGCGGCTGTCGGTGGGCGCGGAGGCCTCGCCGCTGCTGGCCCACGGTCGCACGGTGACCGTCTCGGGAGCCGGCTTCCGCTACCGGGCGGACACGGTGGTGTCGGGACCGGTACGGACGCGGACGTGGCGGGCCGTGGAGGGGGCGTGGGGCCTGACGCTGCCGGTGCCGCGGTGACGCCGCCGGCGGGCGGGCCGGCGGCCGGTCGGGTCATCCGCGGGAGTTCTCCTCCTGGTAGCGGCGCCAGCGCTCCATCATTCCGGCGACGTCCTGCTCGATGAACTCGAAGAAGGCCAGCGTCTCGGCCAGCCGGCGGCCCGCCGGGGTCTCGGCCCCGAGGCTGGCCACGCCGTCCCGCAGGGCTTCCTCCCAGCGCTTGATGAGCGCGTCACGGCTGGTGAGCGCCTCGTACCACTGGTCGCTGCGGACCCGGTAGCGCTCCCGCCGCGAGCCGGGCTCCCGCTCGCGGGAGACCAGGTGCACCTGGGCGAGGTAGCGCACCGCGCCGGAGACGGCCGCGGGGCTGATCTTCAACTGGGCGCCGAGTTCGGCGGAGGTCAGGGCGCCGGCGTCGGAGGCGAGCAGCGCGCCGAAGACCCGGGCCGGCATGCGCGGCACGCCCGCCTCGACGAGCTGGGCCGCGAAGTGCTCGACGAACTGCGACACCACCTCGGGGTCCCGCTCCACCGCCGCTTCCCGTTCCGTCATCCGGACCTCTCCCCTGCTCTCCTGTTCGGACACCACCTTCGAGTCTAACCTTGCGTTTATACGCTTCCTTAACTTCACAAATTTGTGAAGTTCGCGTACGTTCCAAAGCATGACCAAGGCAAACTCCGCCATCGAGGTGTCCGGCCTGTGCAAGTCGTTCGGCGGCACGCGGGCACTGGACGGCCTCGACCTGAACGTCGCCGCCGGCGAGGTGCACGGCTTCCTCGGCCCCAACGGCGCCGGCAAGTCCACCACCATCCGGGTCCTGCTCGGCCTGCTGCGCGCCGACTCGGGCGCCACGCGGGTGCTGGGCCGCGACCCCTGGGCGGACGCGGTCGAGGTGCACCGCCGGATCGCCTACGTGCCCGGCGACGTGACCCTGTGGCGCAACCTCTCCGGGGGAGAGGTCATCGACCTGTACGGCAGGCTGCGCGGAGGCCTCGACCGGCGGCGCCGGGACGAGCTGGTCGAACGGTTCGAGCTGGACCCGACCAAGAAGGGGCGGACGTACTCCAAGGGCAACCGGCAGAAGGTCGCCCTGGTCGCCGCCTTCGCCTCCGACGTCGACCTGCTGATCCTGGACGAGCCGACCTCGGGCCTCGACCCGCTGATGGAGGAGGTCTTCCAGCGCTGCGTGGCCGAGGAGCGCGACCGGGGCCGCACCGTCCTGCTCTCCTCCCACATCCTCAGCGAGGTCGAGGAGCTGTGCGACCGGGTCAGCATCATCCGCAACGGCCGCACGGTGGAGAGCGGCTCCCTCGCCGACCTGCGCCACCTCACCCGCACCAGCGTCACCGCCGAACTGGCCGGGCCGCCGAGCGGGCTCTCCCTGCTGCCCGGCGTGCACGACCTCGACGTACAGGGCCGCCGGGTCCGCCTCCAGGTGGACACCGACAAGCTGAACGAGGTGCTGCGCTCGCTGAGCGAGTCGGGGGTGCGGTCGCTGACCTCCACCCCGCCGACGCTGGAGGAACTGTTCCTGCGGCACTACCAGGACGAAACCGGGGCCGAGACCGAGGCCGGGGCGGACTCCGGGACCGGCGCGGAAGCCGCGGAGGTGACGCGATGACCGCCGCCGTCTCCACGCCCGCCGCCTTGCCCGCCGGACGCTCCCGCAACCTGGCCGGCACCGGCACCCTGCTGCGGTTCGCCCTGCGCCGCGACCGCGTGATGATCCCGGTCTGGGTCTCGGTCAACGCGCTGATGGTCCTGTCCATGCCGGGCACGCTCAAGGGCCTCTACGCCACCCCGGCCGAACGCGCCGAGTTGGTGCGCCAGATGGCGACGAACGCCTCCCTGCGCGCCATGGTCGGCCCGGTGTTCGGCGACTCGCTGGGCGCGCTGACGGCCTGGCGGGTGGGGGTGTACGCCGGCGCCCTCGCCGCCGTCATGAGCCTGCTCGTCGTCGTCCGGCACACCCGGGACGAGGAGGAGAGCGGACGGCAGGAACTGGTGTCGTCCGGGATGGTGGGCCGCCGGGCACCACTGACGGCGGCGCTGCTGGCCGCGGCGGTCGCGAACGCGGCCCTGGCCCTGCTGATCACGGCCGGTCTCGCCGGACGGGGCGCCGCCGGCGCCCTCGCCCTCGGGCTCGGGGTGGCGGGCGTGGGCATGGTCTTCGCCACGATGGCGGCGATCGTCGCCCAGCTCACGGAGAGCGCCCGGCTGGCCCGGGGCCTGACGTCCGCCGTCCTGGGCGCCGCCTTCGTACTGCGGGCCGCGGGCGACTCGGGAACCGATGGGGGCACCGCCCACGCGTTCGGCACTGGGGGAGGTTCGTCCCTGCTGACCTGGCTTTCCCCGCTCGGCTGGCTGGAGTACCTGCGCGCCTTCGCCGCCGAACGCTGGTGGGTGCTGCTGCTGTTCGCCGCGGCGACCGCCCTCCAGGCGGGCATCGCCTACGAGCTCGCCGGCCGCCGGGACCTCGGCATGAGCTTCCTGCCCACCAGGCCGGGACCGGCCCGGGGGCGCCTCGCCACGGCGGGCGCGCTGGCCTGGCGGCTGCAACGCGGCAGCGTGCTCGGCTGGAGCGCCGGCTTCTTCGTCGCCGGAGTCGTCTACGGCGGGATGGCGGACGGCGCAGCCCAGCTCGTCGGCGACAACGCCAAGGCGCGGGAGATCTTCCAGCGGATGGGCGGGCAGTCCGGCATGACGGACGCGTTCCTCGCCGCGATGGCCGGGATGCTGGGCCTGGTCGCGGCGCTCTACGTCGTGGCGTCCGTGCTGCGCCTGAACGGCGAGGAGACCTCCGGCCGCGCCGAACCGGTGCTGGCGGGCGCGGTGGGCCGACTGCGCTGGGCCGCGGGGCATCTGCTGATCGCCTTCGGCGGCTCCGCCGTGCTCATGCTCCTGGCCGGAGCGGGCATCGCGGTCGGCCACGGCAAGCAGGCCGGTCCGGTGCTCGGCGCGTGCCTCGTGCAGGTGGCCGGGGTGTGGGTGATCGGCGGCATCGCCGTCCTGCTCTACGGTGTCCTGCCGCGGGGTGCCGTGGCCGCGTGGGCCGTGGCCGGAGCGGTCCTGCTGATCGGCTGGATCGGTCCCGCCCTGAACGTCCCCCAGCTCGTGCTGGACCTCTCCCCCTTCGGTCACCTCCCCAAGCTGCCGGGCGGCGGGATGGAGTGGGGGCCGGTCGGCGTCCTGCTCGCGCTCGCGGTGCTCCTGGTGACCGGAGGGCTGGCGGGTCTGCGCAGGCGGGACATCAGCGGCTGAGCCTCCGGCTCAGCCGACGTACCCCTTGAGGTCCTCGGTGTCGAGTTCGAATCCGAGGGCTCCGGGGAGGGTCGTCCTTTCGCCGAGTTCTGCGACGCGGACGGTGTGGTAGCCGATCCGCGGGTGGCGAGTCCTCGATCAAGACAGGACGTACTGGTACGGAGATCAGCCGAACAGGTGAACCGGACGCGGGCGTCAGCCCACCGTCACACTCAGCCCCTCCAGTCCGCGGATCACGAAGTTGGGCTTGCGCCGTGGCTCGGTGGTCGGGGTGAGCGTGGGGGCCCGGTCCAGGAGGGCCGCCATGGAGGCGGCCAGTTCGATGCGGGCCAGGGGGGCGCCGATGCAGTAGTGGATGCCGGCGCTGAAGGAGATGTGGGGGTTGTCCCGGCGGGTGAGGTCCAGGTGCCCGGGGTCGGTGAAGACGGCCGGGTCGTGGTTGGCCGAGCCGAAGAGCATGGCGATCTCCGCTCCCCTCGGGATCGTGGTGCCCGCCATCTCGATGTCGTCCAGCACCCAGCGCTCGAAGAGCTGGAGCGGCGTGTCGTAGCGCATCAGCTCCTCGACCGCGGTCGGGATCAGGGAGGGGTCCGCCCGCAGGGCCGCCAGCTGCTCCGGGTTGCGGAACAGCGCCCACCAGCCGTTGACCGTGGCGTTCACGGTCGCCTCGTGACCGGCGTTGAGGAGCAGCACGGCCGTGGAGATCATCTCCTGCTCGGTCAGCCGGTCGCCCTCGTCGTGCGCGGCGATCAGCCCCGAGACGAGGTCCTCGCCCGGCTCCTTGCGGCGCTCGGCGATCAGCTCCCGCAGGTAGTCGGAGAACTCGACCGACGCCCGTACCGCCTTCGCCGCCGTGCCCTCGGACGGGTTCAGCTCGTACATCCCGCAGATGTCCGCCGACCACGGCCGCAGCTGCGCCCGGTCGGACTCGGGGATGCCCAGCATCTCGGCGATCACGGCCACCGGCAGCGGTTCGGCCACGTCGCTCAGCAGGTCGCCGCCGCCCGCCTCCACCAGTGCGGCCACCAGCTCGCCCGCCAGGTCGTGCACATACGGCTTGAGCCGCTCCACCGTGCGCGGCGTGAACGCCTTCGACACCAGGCGCCGGATCCGGGTGTGGTCCGGAGGCTCCAGGTCGAGCATCCCGTGGTCGTTGAGGACATGGAACGGCTCGTGCTCCGGCGGGGGCGGCGTACGGCCGAAGTCCTCGTGCGTGAAGCGGTGCTGGTAGGTCCGGCCCAGCCGCCGGTCCCGCAGCAGCGCCGAGACGTCCGCGTGGTGCGGAACCAGCCACTGGTCGGTGGGCTCGTAGTGGAGCACGCGGCCCCGCGCGCGCAGCTCGGCGTAGGCCGGATAGGGGTCGGCGAGGAACGCCGGGTCCCACGGGTCGAAGGCGAGGCCGGAAGGACCGGAAAGACCAGACATGCCCGGACGTTAGCCCGGCCACCCCCGATCCGACCAGGGGTGTCGATCGCAGGCCCCTGCGCGGCGCGCTCCCGGCCCGGGGCGGCTCACCCGGGTGTGACCAGTCTCGCCTCGTAGGCGAACACCGCCGCCTGGGTGCGGTCCCGCAGGCCCAGCTTGACCAGGACGCGGCTCACATGGGTCTTGACCGTCGACTCGGCGACCACCAGCCGCTCCGCTATCTCCGCGTTGGACAGGCCCTGTGCGATCTGCACCAGCACCTCCGTCTCCCGCTCGGTGAGCTCCCCGTACGCCGCCCGCGCGGTGGCCGCCAGCCGCGGGGGCTCGGTCAGCTTCGAGAACTCCGTGATCAGCCGCCTGGTGACCGAGGGGGCGAGCAGCGCCTCGCCGGCCGCGACCACCCGCACCCCGTCGGCGAGCTGCCGCGCCGAGGCGTCCTTGAGCAGGAACCCGGAGGCCCCGGCCCGCAGTGCCTGGTACACGTACTCGTCCAGGTCGAACGTGGTCAGCACCAGCACCTTCGCCGTACCGTCCGCGGCGACTATCTCCCGGGTCGCCTCGATGCCGTTCAGCTCCGGCATGCGGATGTCCATCAGGACGACGTCCGGGGCCAGTTCGCGTACCCGCTCCACCGCGTCGCGGCCGTTGACGGCCTCGCCGACGACCTCGATGTCCGGCATCGCGTTCAGCAGGACCGAGAAGCCCTCGCGCACCATCATCTGGTCGTCCGCGACCAGCACCCGGATCGTGCCCGTCCTCATGCGCCGGCCTCGTCGTCGTCCGCAGGCCCGGCCACCGTGGCGACCGGCAGGAACACCGCCACCTCGTATCCGCCGTCGTCGGCCGGGCCCGCCGTCATCTCGCCGCCGAGCATCGACACCCGCTCCCGCATGCCCGTGATGCCGTGCCCGGATCCCGGCGAGGGCTTGAGCAGGGACGGCTTGGGCGGCGGGCTGTTGACTATGCGCAGGGCCAGCCCGCCGAGGACGTAGCCGACCTCGACGCGGGCGCTCGCGCCGGGCGCGTGCCGCAGGGTGTTGCTCAGTGCCTCCTGGACGATCCGGTACGCCGACAGCTCGACTCCCTGAGGGAGTTCGCGCACCGCGCCCATCGTGGTCCTGTCCACCGCCAGGCCGGCCTCCCGCACGTTCGCCAGCAGGGTGCCGAGATCGGCGAGGGTGGGCTGCGGGGCCTCGGGGGCCTCGTAGTCCTCCGCGCGGACGACACCGAGGACGCGGCGCAGCTCGGTGAGGGCCGCCACCGCGTTCTCCCGGATCGTGGCGAAGGCCTTCTCCAGCTCCGGCGGCGGGTTCTCCACCCGGTAGGGGGCGGCCTCGGCCTGGATGGCGACGACGGACATGTGGTGGGCCACGACGTCGTGCAGCTCGCGGGCGATCGTGGTGCGCTCCTCCAGCAGGGTGCGGCGGGAGCGCTCGTGCGCGGTCACCGTCTGCTGGGCGGTCACCTCCTGCTCGGCGTCCTTGCGTATGTGCCAGACGGTGACGGCGAGAAGGATGAGCGCGGAGAGGACCAGCAGCGGCGCCGAGTTGTTGCCGTAGGTGTAGCCGAACAACGCGTCGGCGATCACGGCGTAGAAAGCGGTGGCCGCCCACATCCATGCCGCCGTGCGCGGCCGGGTGCGTATCGCCACCACCGTGAGCACTGTCAGGTGCGCGATGTAATTGCCGGGCTGCCAAGGCCAGTTCGACTGGAGACCGGCGAACCACGACGAGACCGTGGCCGCCATCAGGGAGACCCAGAACGCTCCGACCGGGCGGGTCAGGGTGAGCAGCACCGGGGCGAGGGCCAGCAGACCCGCTACCGGGGCCGCCCTGTCCGCCCAGCCGACGAACAGCGCCAGCAGGCCGGCCGCCACCACCACGGCGTGCCGCCTCCAGGCCGCGTAGGGACGCAGGCGGCCCGGCAGCCGCCTGATCAGCGGGCCGTCCACCCCCACGGGCCGCAGCGGACGGTAGGCGAAGGCGTCGTGGAACAGGCCCTGCCGCAGCCCGCGCAGAGCGCTCTCGGCGAACTTGTACTCCGGGCTGCGCGGCTTGTACGGGCTGGAGGCGCCGTCCGGCGGCGTCGCTTGCGTCTGCGTCGTCTCGGTCACGCTGAAAACGGTAGGCGCAGGCGGTGGTCGCGGTCGTCCCCTGTGAGAGGGGTCCTTCACGGTCCGCCTCAAGTACTACGGGTATCGCCCCGCTGCCCGCGATCAGTACCCGGAGGGGCGGACCAGTCCCGACTCGTAGGCGAACACCGCCGCCTGAGTGCGGTCCCTGAGGCCCAGTTTCACCAGGATGCGGCCCACGTGGGTCTTCACGGTCTGCTCGGCGACGACGAGATGCCGGGCGATCTCCGCGTTGGACAGGCCCTGCGCGATCAGGGCGAGCACTTCCGTCTCGCGTTCGGTCAGCACTCCCACGCGGGACTTCAGCGGGGCGCGCGGCGCGTCCTTCAGCCGGGAGAACTCCGCGATCAGCCGGCGGGTGATCCCCGGTGCCAGCAGCGCGTCTCCGGCCGCGATGACCCGGACCGCCTCGGCGAGCTGGTCCGCGGAGGCGTCCTTGAGCAGGAAGCCGGACGCGCCGGCGCGCAGCGCCTCGTACACGTACTCGTCCAGGTCGAAGGTGGTGAGCACCAGGACCTTCATGTCCGGGGTGGCGGTCGTGATGCGGCGGGTGGCCTCGATGCCGCCGAGTTCGGGCATGCGGATGTCCATCAGGACGACGTCCGGGCAGACCTCGGCGGCCTTGGTGACGGCGTCGAGGCCGTCCACCGCCTGGCCCACCACCTCGATGTCCGGCTGGGCGTCGAGCAGCACGGTGAACCCCTGACGCACCATCTGCTGGTCGTCGGCGATGAGGACGCGGATGCTGCCGCTCGTCATGGGGTGTCCTCTCCTGTCGGGGACGGTGGGCCGGGGGGTTCGACGTGGACGACGGGGCTGTCGGGCGGGTCGGAGTAGATGACGGGCAGGCGGGGCGAGCCGATCCCGGTCACGGGCACGATGCCGTCGTGGGGGAGGAAGGCCGTGACCGCGAAGCCGCCGTGCAGTGTCCTGGCGGCCGTGACGTGCCCGCCCAGCATGGTCGCCCGCTCGCGCATGCCGAGCAGGCCGTGCCCGGCGCCCGGGGAGGGCTGGACGGGCCGCCGGGGCCGGGAGTTGACCACGCTGAGGAACAGGCCGTCGGGCACGTGGCCGACCTCCACGCGGACCGTCGACCCGGGGGCGTGCCGCAGGGCGTTGCTCAGGGCCTCCTGGACGATGCGGTACGCCGACAGCTCCACGGCCGGCGGATACGGCCGTGGCTCACGCCGCGAGTCCTCGATGTCCATGGTGACCGTGAGACCGGCGGCGCGGGTGTTCTCGACGAGGGCGCCGAGACGGTCGAGGGTGGGCTGCGGGGCGTCCGGGGCGGCCCGGGTGCCGGAGTCGCCCAGGCCGTAGGGGTCCTCGGGGTTCTCCGAACGCAGCACGCCGAGCACCCGGCGCAGTTCGCCGAGCGCCTCCAGCGCGTTCTGCCGGATGCCGTCGAGGTTCTCCTTCAGCTCCGGCGAGGGGTCCTGTGTGAGGTGCGGTGCCACCTGCGCCTGGATCGAGATCACCGACATGTGGTGGGCGACCACGTCGTGCAGCTCACGGGCGATGCGGCTGCGCTCCTCCAGAAGCGTGCGGCGGGCCCGCTCCTCCGCGGTGAGCGTGGTCTGCTGCACCAGTTGCGCACGGGCCTCGCGGCGGCCGTGCAGGGCGGTGCCCAGCACCACCACGACCGCGAACAGCGCCAGCGCGAGAACACCGGTGGGCTCGTAGCGGGTGGGCTCGTAGCGCGGGGCGCCCCACACGCCCTGGAGGACGTAGGTGAGCAGGGCGGTCAGGGCCAGCGCCTCCACGGCGACACGGGTGCGCACGCGCAGGGCGAGCAGCAGCAGGACGAACAGGTGGGCGATGATCCCGGACGTGGTCCAGGGCCAGGTGAAGCCCTGCAGATCACCGGCGACCAGCGGGCCGTGCAGGGCCACCGCCCCCAGCAGCATGGCCGCCATGGACAGCCACCACGCCGGGACGGGCCGCCACAGGGCCAGCACCATCGCACCGGCCTGTCCGAGCGCGACGAGGAAGGCGTACCCGAAGGCCAGCCGCGCGCCGCTCCAGAGGTGGCCCGAGGCGCCCAGCAGCACCGCGAACGCGGCCAGCCACACGATGCCGTGCGGAAGCCAGCGCAGCCAGACGGACGGGGGCAGCGGGTCCTGCCGTGCGGTCCACAGGTCGTCGCGCAACACCCGCAGTCCGTGCCTGACGCGGCTTTCCCATCGCATCACGCGCCCACTCTAGGGTCTGGCGCGGGGGCCGTCCCGGGGCGATGAGTCCGTACGACCCGGGAACGGCGCCGGTCACCGCCCCGCTCACAGGTGCGGAAGGCGGCCCAGCAGACGGCCAGGGCGAGGGCGAAGACCGGGAGCCAGGCCAGCCGGGCCGCCACCCAGCCGGGGCCGTCGGGAAGCGTGTGCAGGCCCGGGAGACGGCCGGCGAGGAGGCCCATGGCGGTGGTCGCCATCAGGGCCGTCTGGTGCCAGAGGAAGATCGTCATCGCGGAGAGGTTGACCAGCACCACCGCCGCCCAGGCGAGCGGGCGGGACATCGCGCGGCGCAGCCGCTCGCGCAGCAGCAGGGCCAGTCCGCACTGGGCCAGGCCGAAGGTGACGGCCGCCAGTGTCGGCGGGTTGAGGTTGGAGACCGCGGTCCCCGGGACGCCGACCATCGACGCGGGGTAGCCCGCCCAGGCGACGAGGGCCGCGGTCGCCGTCGCGCCGCAGGTCAGCAGGGTCCAGCCCGCGCGGCGGCCGTCGAGCTCGCCGCGGGTCCAGGCCGCGCCCAGGGTGTACGGCACGAGCCAGCCGGCCGGCAGGTTCAGCCAGCCGAGCCAGGAGGGGGCGCCGAGGCCGAACCGGAGGAGGTCCACGTGCAGGACGACGGCCAGGGGCCACAGGGGACTGATCCGGGTGAGCAGCGGGGTCGCCGCCGTCAGTACGGCGAAGACCAGGAGGAACCACAGGGGGGACAGGGCCAGCTTCACGAGGGTGCGGACCGTGTCGAGGTCCACACCGGTCAGGAGGAGGGCGACGGCGGTGACCGTCCACAGGGCCAGTACGGCCGCGACCGGCCCGAACAGCCGGGACAGGCGAGCGCGGAGCCACTGCCGGTAGCCGGTGCCGCAGGCGCGGGCCGAGAGATGGCTGCGGGTGGCGACGTGCCCGCCGACGAGGAAGAACACGGCGAGGGTCTGGAACACCCAGGAGACCGGGACCAGGGCGGGCATGTAGTGGAGGGGGCTCGCGGTGTGCAGGGTGGGGCGGGGCTGGGTGCGGGTGTCCGCGACCAGGGCCGTGACCAGCCAGTGCCCCAGGACCACGCCGAGGATGGCGAGGGCCCGCAGGGCGTCCACCGCCCGGTCCCGCTGCGGCGGGGTCCGGACGTGGAGGCGGTGCGCGAAGGCTCGTACGCGGGTGAGTGCTGCGGGAAGGCGGTCAGTCACCTTGCACCTCGTTCGTGGTGCCCAGGACGATCCGGGCCAGGTTCGTGAGGGACGGGGAGCCGGGGGTGAAGTAGGCGCTGTGGCCGCCGCTTCCGGCCGTGAACCTGCGGGCGCCGAAGGCGGGGTCCATGGGGTCGGCGCCCAGGCCGACGGTCGTGCCGAAGAGTTCGGCGCGGACGTGCGGCACGTTCGCCACCCAGTCGCCGTCGCCGCGGGCCGCCCAGACGCGGGCCCGGGTGTGCAGCGCGGGCACGGAGTCCGCGCCGGTGCCGGGGCTGCCGATGAGGGCGATGTCGTCCACGTCCAGGCCGGACGCGGCGCGCCCGCACACCACCGAACCGTAGGAGTGGCACACCAGGGTGATGTGCGGCACCCGCCCCGCCACGGCACGCAGGTCGCGTATCAGTTCCCTGAGGCCGGGGGCCGCCTGCTCGGCGCGGCCCGTGGTGAGCACCGTGGTGCTGACCGTGCCCGGTGTCTCGTAGCCGAGCCAGGCGACGACCGCCGGGCGTGCACCGGCCGCGGCCTCGCGGCCGAGCTCCTGGTACAGGGCGAGCGCGCCCTTCCGGAAGCGGTCGTAGGTGTCCAGGGAGGTGTCGGAACCCGGGACGAGGACCGCTGCGCGGTCGGCGTGCGCCAGGTCGCCGAACACCTCCGCCACGCGGCCGGAGCCGCGGCCGTCGAAGGAGAGCAGATGTCGGGAGGGTGCCGCCAGCGCCCGGTCCACGGCCGCCCGGTGCGTGTCGCCGTGCGCCGCGGCCATGTCGGCGGCGCGGGCGGCGTCGGCGCGATTGGCCCCGTAAGCCGCGTCGAGGGTGGTCCTGGTCAGGGGCGCGAGAGCCGCCGGGGCGGGCGCGGGAATGTGTGGCCGGGCGGCTGCCGACAGAGGCACCACGAGGGCGCCGGTGACGAGAAGGGCGAGCAGAGCCCGACGCCATCCGCCGGCCCAGGTCCCGGCACCGGGTATCGCTCCCGGATCGGCGCTCGGGCCGTTTCCCGGGCCGGCACCCGGACCGTCTCCCGGTTCGGCACCCGGACCGGCCCCCAGACCCACACCCGGACCCGGCCCCGGGCCGGCACCCGGACGGGCACTCAGGCCCACGCCCGGACCCGGCCCCGGGCCGGCACCCGGACGGGCACTCAGGCCCACGCCCGGACCGACACTCGGCCCCAGACCCGGACCGACACTCCGGCCTGCTCCCAGGCCGGCACTCGGACCGGCCTCCAGGCCGGCGTTCGAGCACGCAGCCGGGCCGGCGCTCGGGGTCGCTCCGGACTCAGCGTTCGGTCGCGCGCCCGGAGCGGTGTCCGGCAGCCCGCTCTCCGAGCCCCCGCCCAGCCTCGCGGCCGCACGCAGCCTCGCGGCCCCGCCAAGCCGCGGGGCCGCACCGAGGCTCGTAACCCCGCCGCGGCCCGCCGCCGTGTCCCGTCTCTCCCGCTCGCGCCCCACGGCTCATCCCCTCCGGCCTTGTCCGGCCGGTGGGCCGGGCTGGAAGGGAAATTACGGAGCCGGAGTCGTAGCTCGCGTCATGCCAGGGAGGTGTTCGCGGCCGTAGCTCTCAGGTACTACGGGTACGACCCGCGCCGGGTGGCCCGGTCCGCGTCACCACGCGAGCTGGGCGATCTCCTCCGCCACCACCGCGCACGCGTCGGCCGCCGGGTCGATCAGCGGGAAGTGGCCGACCTCCTCCAGGAGGGTCAGGCCCACCACCTCGCCCGCCTTCGCCGCGGCCTCGGTGTAGGACTCCGCGACCACCTGCGGTACGACCACGTCCTCGCGGCCCTGGACGACGGTCGTGGCGATGCCGGTCGGCAGCAGCAGGGCCGGGTCGGCGTAGGGCTGCCGCTCGACGAACCCCTCTTCACCGCCCAGCAGTTGACGGGCCGCCCCACCGCACACGTCCAGCTTCTCGGCGACCGCGAAGTCGGCGATGGGGGCGAGCGCGACCACGCCCCGCAGCGGCGCGGGGCGGTCCGTGCGCCAGGGCGCGTCCGCGGGCAGGACGTGCCGGGCCGCCGCCCACAGGGCCAGGTGACCGCCGGCCGAGTGGCCGGTGACCACCGTGCGGCGTATGTCGGCCTGCGGGAGCGCCTCACGGGCCAGCGCGGGCAGCGCGTCGAGCGCCGCCGCCACGTCGTCGAAGGTGTCCGGCCAGCGGCCCGCGACCGGGTCCTCGCCCGGTCCCGCCGGGGTGGCGCTGCCGCGCCGGTACTCGACGCAGGCCACGGCGAAGCCCCGGCGGGCGAGGAAGTCCGCGAACGGGGTGATGTGGCGGCGGTCGTAGGGGGCCCGCCAGGCGCCGCCGTGCAGCACCGCCACGAGCGGGGAGGGCCCCGGGAAGTCCGCCGCGCCGCGCGGGCGGTAGAAGTCGACGACCTGGTCGGGGTGGTCGCCGTAGGCGGCCGTACTGTCGGGTGCGACGGGCGCGTGCGAGAAGACCGACTCCTCCTCCGCTGCGGCGCGCGCGGCCGCGTCACGGCCGCCGGTGTTCCCCGGTTCCGCGGCGGTGGGGTTTCCGCCCGTTCGCTCGGACCCGAGCGCTCGGGGGAGGGGGGCGTCGGCTTCCGGCATGCTCCAACCTCTCAGCGGTGAAACGGTTTTGGGGGTCCGGGAAAGAAATCAACCGGCCGTTGGCCGGGACGGTATCAGGCGGGTGACGTGCGCCGACATGGGGATGTCACGCTGGGTGAGGTCAAACGGTTCTGCCGCACGGTCCGGGACCGTGCGGCAGGAACCCTCATTCCGGTGCGGCCGTACCGGAGTGCGTCAGCCGGCCAGTTCCTCCGCCAGCGCCCGCGCCGCCCGTTCCACGTCCGCGAACCCGACGTAGAGCGGGGTGAAGCCGAAGCGCAGGACGTCGGGGTGCCGGAAGTCACCGACCACCCCGCGTCCGATTAGCCGCCGCATCACGTCCCCGGCGTCCGGGCAGCGCAGCGCCACCTGGCTGCCGCGCTGCTCGTGGGCCGACGGGGTCAGCACCTCCACGCGTCCGGCGGGGACGTACGCGGCGACGCACTCCAGGAAGAAGTCCGTCAGCGCGAGGGACTTGGCTCGTACGGCCTCGACCGTCACCCCGTCCCAGACCTCCAGCGCCGCCTCCAGGGCGAGCAGGGAGAGGATGTCGGGGGTGCCGACCCGGCCCCGCAGCGCGCCCTGGGCCGGTTCGTAGCCGGGCCGCATGCCGAAGGGCTCGGCGTGCGAGTTCCAGCCGGGCAGCGGGGTGTCGAAGCGGTCCTGCACATCGCCGCGGACATACAGGAAGGCCGGTGAACCCGGGCCGCCGTTCAGGTACTTGTAGGTGCACCCGACCGCCAGGCGCACCCCGTGCTCGTCCAGCCCCACCGGCAGGGCGCCCGCGCTGTGGCACAGGTCCCAGACGGCGTACGCGCCCGCCGCGTGCACAGCGGCGGTCAGGGACGGCAGGTCGTGCAGTCGGCCGGTGCGGTAGTCGACGTGGTTCAGCAGGGCCGCGGCGGTGCGTCCGCTCAGCGCACCGGGCACCTCGGCGGGCGTCACCGGGCGCAGCGCGCAGCCCGTCATCCGAGCCGCCGACTGCGCAATGTACCCGTCCGTGGGGAACGTCGTCGCGTCGACCAGGATCTCGTCCCGCTCGCCGCCACCGGCCTCCCGGGCCATCCGGACCGCCGCCACCAGCGCCTTGAACACGTTCACGCTGGTCGAGTCGCCCACCACGATCTGTCCCGGCGCGGCCCCGACCAGCGGGGCGATCCGGTCGCCGACCCGCTCGGGCGCGGTCCACCAGCCGCCCTCCGTCCAGGAACGGATGCGCAGCTCGCCCCACTGGCGGCGTACGACGTCGTTGATGCGGTCCGGGACGTTCGCCGGGAGCGCGCCCAGCGAGTTGCCGTCCAGGTAGACGCCGTCGTCGAGGACGAACCGGTCGCGCAGCCCGGCGAGTTCGTCGGCGGCGTCCAGCTTCTCGGCCCTGATCGTCAGCTCAGACATGGGACCTCGCCGTCCACAGCTCGGGGAAGACGTTCTTCCGGGCCCGCTTCTCCAGCCAGGCCACCCCGGCGGAGCCGCCCGTGCCGGACTTGGCGCCCATCGCACGGCGGGTGGCCACGAGGTGGTCGTTGCGCCAGCGCCACACCAGTTCGGCGACGTCGGTCAACGCCTCACCGAGCCGGGCGAGTTCGTCGTCCTGGTCACCGGAGTAGAGGGCCGTCCAGACGGCCTCGACCTCCTCGCTGGGCTCGTAGCGCAGCGTCACGTCCCTGCCGAGCACGGCGTCCGGGACCGCGTGCCCGCGGCGGGCGAGCAGCCGCAGCACCTCGTCGTACAGGCTCGGCTCGTGCAGCGCCTTCTCCAGTTCCGCGTGGACGCGGGGGGCGCCGCGGTGCGGGACGAGCATCGAGGCGGACTTGTCGCCGAGCAGGAACTCCATGCGGCGGTACATCGCGGACTGGAATCCGGAACCCTCGCCGAGGGCGCCGCGGTAGCTGTTGAACTGGGCCGGAGTGAGCCCGGCGAGCGGCTTCCAGGAGGCGTTCAGCGCCTGCAGCTCCCGTACGGACCTCTTCAGCGCGGCGACCGCCGTCGGTACGTCGTCCGAGCGCAGGGCGCGGGCCGCGGTCTCCCACTCGTGGACGATGACGGTGAACCACAGCTCCATCACCTGGGTGGTGACCAGGAAGACCATCTCTCCGGGGTCGTCGGAGAGGGTGTGCTGGAGGTGGGTGAGCACGTCCGCCCTGACGTAGTCCTCGTACGGCGTCGTGCCGGCGAAGTCGAGATGCGGGGTCTCGGGCTCAGAGGCCTCAGCGGGCTGAGGGGTCGGGTGAGCCGGTTGGGACATCGCTGTCTCCTGCAGTACTCCGGGTAGCGGTCCGCCCCTGCCGATGCCGGCACGGGGGCCCCGGTCCCCAACCGCATCCTGCGCATCACGCGCGCAGATCGCAAGGCCCGCCCGGTCGCGGGGGCGGGCCTCACATCCGTACGGGTCAGCCCAGCGTCTGCGCGGCCGTCTCCGAGGAGTCCTTCAGGAACTGCGTGCAGCGCTCGTACTCCTCCTGCTCGCCGATCGCCCGGGCGGCGCGCGCGAGGGCGTGCAGGGCGCGCAGGAAGCCGGTGGTTGGGCTCGCGCTCCTAAGAAAGTGGCGGAGGATGTACACGAGAGACCTAAGGGGGCACGGTTATGACCGAGCAGGAGTGGCTGGACAACCTCGCGGCCCAGTTGCCGAAGCGGAACCTGGAATGGGTGTCGGATTTCGCCAGGATCTGCTCCACGGAGTGGGCAGGTGACAAGCCCCCGACGGGAGAGGCTTGCCAACCCGCCGGGACCAGTGCCGCTCTCAATGACGGCGACGCTTCGAGGCACACCAGCGAGTCGACGAGGGTCCAGGCTCCCTCGCAAACCGACAGAAGCTGAACCGATGGCCTCTTCGTCCCGAATGAGGTTCGGTCCAGATTGGTTCGACGGAGCTGAGACCTGCGCACTACGAGCGCCTGCAAGATCGCGACGACAGCTGCCGGGCGGTGCCGCCGCGTCGTGTTTCCACTGGTCAGCGACGAGCGACCGAGCACGGGATGCCGCCCGGTCCAGCTTGTGCCACCTGTCCGCTCACACTTGACGACGCGCGCCAATATGGTGGGCAAGTGGCGGAGCTGTCCTTCCTCGCGACCAGGCTCGGCAAGCCGTGGCGGAACTTAAGTAGGTAGAGAACGCCTCGGTCTCGTCACGACGCGGTGGACGGGTCAGGATTCCACCGTCCGCCGCGGCGCAGGAAGACTCGGAAAGTAGCCCTCCTCGGCCAGCCAAGCGCGGGCTCACCCACGCTGCCGCTCATCAGCCTGCGTTGAGCAGTTACCCGGGCAGAGTGAACTTCGTTGCCTTGCCATGGCCGAGTTCAACCGTCGGTGCTGCGGTCGACCAGTTCGACGTGGCCGGGGAGTGAGACTGTCGCCGTGATGCTCGTGGAGTCCGCTGTCGCTCGGTCGATGCGGCCGGCGGACGTGGTCAGGCCATAGATCTCGCCCTGCTTGGCCAGGTGCAGGCGGCCGACGCCGCGGAGGTACGTCCGGGTGGTTTGCGGCCGGATGAGTTGCTGGTGGCCGGAGTGCGGGTGGACGCCTTGGGTCGCATCGTCCACTGGGCTGGTGCGGCCGAGGTCCTGCTCGGCTATCCGGCGTCGAAGGTGCTGGGGCAGCCGCGTTGATCTCACTCCATCCGGTGCGCCGGCGGCCCCGCGGGCCTGAAGCTGATCAAGGAGCAGTGCTGATCTGCGGGTCTCCGACCCGAGCCAGACCCAGCCCAGGCTGCGCCGGGCCCGGCCGACCGACGAGGGCGGCCGCGGACTGTTCCTGATCGCCCAGCTGTCGCAACGCTGGGGAAGCCGCTACACCCACCACGGCAAGACCATCTGGACCGAACAGGCGCTAACCACCGACTGGCACGCCGGAAAGGGGCCGACCCCCTGGGGCGGGAGAGTGCACAGCCTCTGCCAGCCAGTGGTGTCGACACCGAAAGCGGCCCCGGCGCCGACCCTGTGTCCAGTTCGTCGGATGAGGACGAGCAACTCCCGTCGACCGTCAGCTGCGGTAGGCAGCGGGGGCTCGGACCGGGTGCGCCGTGCTACCGGGCCTCCTGGCAGCTTCCCGGACCGAATTCCACCGGCAGGCAACAACGACCTCACGACCGAAAATCACCTACGTCATCAGGACCTCCAGCCTGCCGGGCGCACGAAAGATCGAAGCTGAGTTCAAGGGTCAAGCCCCTAAATTCCCTTGATTGAGTAAAGAAGGTAAATAATGGGCGATGCCCTTGCGTCTATACGTTGATTCGCACCGAAGGAGCGAGGCATTCCACTCACTCGCTTACGAGAGCCATGGCGTAAGCAGAATTTTCTAGCCAACTGCCAAGCTCAAGCCTCGCTCAAACTATTCGAGTTCCCTTGACGATCACTCAGGCATTCCACGATCGTTCTGTCCATGCCGCTCCCGGAGAGGGGCGGAGGGAGGAAACTATGAATGCCGCACTAACTCGCGCGTGCACAGCCGCTGCGCTGACTTCTTTTCTCACTGTAGGAGCGGGGGGAGGGGGCGCTGCTTTTGCGGAAGACGCCCCGACGCCGGTCAACGCCGACCAGGATGGGAACCCGATCCCTCAGGCGCCGGACGACGTCGACGCCGATATTCCGGTGCACGCGGAGGGCTGCCCGCCGGACCCGAGCTTCTCCTTCACCAGCGTCAAAAGCACGTTTGTCGGGGACAAGAGCAAGACCGTCTACGGACAGTCCGGTGTCACGCTCTCGGTCTCGGTGGCCAAGGGTCACACCTGGACCGGCACCGTGACATATTCGGCCAAGCTTAGCGAGTCAATCCTCGTCGCTTCCGCCGAAGAGACCATCAGTGGCTCGATCTCCTACGCTAAGACCACCACCGTCGCCCTTAGCGGATCGTGGAAAGTCCCGGCGAGCCAGAAGGACGGATGGCTTGCCCTTGGTTCGAAGGGATACTCCTTCAACTGGGAACGCGGTTCCTATAACGGTGGCTGCAAGTGGATCGTCTCGAATCACGGGACCGCCAAGCTCCCGGCACTCTCGCCCTACATCGCCCACTCGTGAGTTGAGGACGATTTAATGAAGCTTTCCATGCTGGCCGTCGGTCTGTCGGCCCTGGTGCTTGTGTCGGCCTGCTCCGGTGGCGCTCACTCCCGAGCGACCGCCACCCACGGGGCGACGCCGCATCCGGCGGAGTCAACAACGGAGGCCGGCGCGACCCCCTCTCCGGTGCAGACCCCGACGAGCCCGGCCCGCCTTCCAGATCCGGTCCAGTCTTCGCTCCCTGTCGGGTCGAAGACGCTGTACACGGGGTCGGGTCACGGTGCGGGCGGTGTCACGCTTCCCGCGTCAGCGGGGAAAGCCTCATCCATCACGGTGATGTGGACATGCGCCGGCCCCGCCAAGTTCAACATCATCGCCGCCGGAAAGACCCTCGCCGGTTCCCAGTGTGGTGACGGGAGCGGCGTGTTCACCGCCGAGATACCGCGCGCCAATATGCACGAACTGGAATGGAAGTTCTCAGCGGCCAATTCGGTGATCTGGCGGATGGTCGTCACCCAACCCCCCGGGAAGTAGCCTCGATCCTTCGCGGCGGTCCGCCGACGAAGTCGGTGGGCCGCCTCCCCGGCCCGGCTCGCCGAAGCCCGCCCGCCCGCCCACCTGAGAGTCGCCTCCCGCGAGGTCGGCAACGATCACCAGGGGCTCCCACGTGTCGGCGGCGCGGTCCTCAACCGGCATGTCCGTGATTGTGTCGGGCAGGTCACCGATGCCCGCCAAAGCGGCGATGGCGAACGTCGGAGGCAACCGGCGTGCGTTCAGGCCCGGTGACGCGCAAGGTGGGCCGGTTGCGCTGGTGGCCGGCGTTCAGCAGACCGCGCAGGCCTCGTTGCGCTCAGCCGCCTTGGCCGTGCCGAAGAGTATGTCGGCCTCGTCGACCAGGAGCGTTGGCGGATCCTCTGCGGTGATCGAGCGGAAGATCGCCGCTAGGCTGGCGTTACCGTGATCAGCGGTGCATGCACGGTCTCGGTCACCACGTCGAGCAGCCGCGACTTGCCGCACCGCCCGGCCGGACCGACCACCGCCAGGCGCGGCGCATGCTGCAGATGGGTGGCCGCCACCCACAAGGTCACCGCTGTGAGGGCCTCCTCACTCGACATCACGACGAACCGCTTGATCAGGGCCCGCAGGTCGGCCAGTATCTGCGCCCCCTCGGACACAGGCACGACATCGGGTTCGTCGCCTGCGGGCTGAAGACGAGTGGCCGCGCCGAGTAGAGGCTCAGCTCCCTGACCGGGCCGAGGAGTGGGTCGACGGCCTGCTGCGCGTCTTCGGCACGGACCGGTCGTTACGGAACGAAGCCGGGCTCCGGCCGCAACGGAGCCCGGCTCCGTTCTTCACCTGAGCACCGGTTCGATGTCCGCCGGGTCGAAGATCGGCCCGTTGGACGCGGGCTTGACGATGACCGCGCGGAAGACCTTGAGAACGGCTGCCCGCTGCTGCTCGATCGTCAGCCTCTCCCACCGCTCCCGTATGTCGACAGGGCCGGCGGAGAAGGTCGCGGCCTCGGCACGATGCAGGGCTCGCTCCCGATGCAGCTCCGCAGTCTGCTTCTCCAGATCCTCGGTGAGCGCGATGTAGCGGGCGGCCGACATGCGCTTCTCCTGCCACGCCTGCTTGAACTCTGCCATGTCTCGCTCCAGGGAGGCCAGTTGATCCTCCTTGCCCCATTCCGGCACGCGCACAGGGACGTTCGCCGGCGCCCTGTCCGAGCTGAGGAACACAGCGTTCCTGATGAGGCGATCGACTGGTTCGCCCGCCCTGGCCACTCCCCCACATCCGCCGTCGTTCCTGCCGGGGCACGCATATCTGAACTGAGATGACGTCTTCGACTTCCGGTACGAGGGGAACGCCCGCATCTTCGCACCACACCGCCCGCACCGGGCGATGCCCGAGAGCAGGTACTTGGTGGCGTAGTCCCGTACAGCCCGTCCCTCCGACTCACGCCGGACCTTCTCTTGGCGCTTCCGGTGCTCGGCATCCTCGTACTCGTCGATCCATGCCTCCAGTTCGCGCGGCCGGCGCGTGAAGCGGTCGATGTCCCAGGCGACTACTCCGTCGATCAGCCCGGCCTTGAGGTCTTCCAGCATCTGACGGAACTCCGGGCGCACGGCCTTGCGCTTGTACGCCGAGAGGTCGTTGTCCTCGTAGACCCGGGCCACCTCCCAGCCCCTGGCGGCACAGTGCAGCCGGCAGTCCTCCTCCTGACGCGCGACACCCAGCCCCTCGGCCTCGTCGTCCTTGCTGATCCGGGTGTAGATGCCCACCCGTACGGCATCGGAGGACCCCCGTCGTGCTGCCATGCGCCGGATCGTCGCACGCTGCGATCAGATACATCAACCGCCATTCTCGTTTGCCATCGATGCGCGGCCGTTCTCTCCCGTGGACGTCCCGGATGCCTGGCCACAAGTGGCAGACTGGCGGCATGACGACTCACAAGAACCTGCTCGGCGGCCCGGAGCCGACATACCTGCCGGAGAACGAAGAGGCGTACCGCCTGCTGGGCGAGGAGTCCCAGCCCCCGGCCGAGGTCGTGGCGCAGCACCCCACGTTCTCGCTCGCCTGGGCGATGCTCGCCGACGACGCCTTCGAGGCGGGGCGGGTTGTCGAGTCGTACGCCTACGCGCGCACCGGCTATCACCGCGGCCTGGACGCCCTGCGCCGGGCCGGATGGAAGGGGCATGGCCCCATCCCCTGGGACCACCGCGCCAATCGCGGCTTCCTGCGCTGCCTCGCTGCCCTCGGCCGCGCCGCCGGCGAGATCAACGAGAAGGACGAGACGGAGCGTTGCTGGCAGTTCCTTCAGGACAGCAGCGCCGAGGCGTACGCCGAGCTGAAGCGGTAACCGTCACCGCGGCTCGAACGAAATGTGCCGCCGCTCTCAGGAAGCGGCGGCACGGAGTGCTCGCATGTAGCGCCCTTCTCCCAGGGGACCGGACCGTGGCCCAGCCGCTGCGGCACGGGGCGTCCAGACCGCGGTGGTAGCCCGTACGGGCGTACGCGTACGACTCCACGGCCCCCGCTCGAAGGCGTCGTCGGCGAGCTGCGCCCAGGCCAGCGACGACGCCGGGTAACGCGCCGCCACCTCGGTGGCCCCTTCCTCGGCTCACGAAGCCGGACCGGCGCCGGAGGCCGCACCCCCGCGGCCCGTCTCCAGAGGCGGTGTCGTCACACTGCCGTGGGTGCGGCACTCGGGCCGGCGGCAGCCCTTGGCCGGGCGGCGGACGGCGACGAAGGCGAGGGCCGCCCCCACCACCAGGACGGCCGCGCAGATCGGCATGGCCCGGCGGAACGCGGCGTCGAAGGCGTCCGCCGAGCGGTACGCCTCGGGGCCCATCCCGGCCAGCAGCGGCAGCGCGGCCACCGCCATCAGGCCGGCCGCGCGGGCGGCGGCGTTGTTGATGCCGCTGGCCAGCCCGGCGCGGGAGGTGTCCACCGAGGCGAGCACGGTGGCGGTCAGCGGGGCGACCAGGGTGACCATGCCCGCGCCCATGACGAGCAGGGCCGGGAGCACGTCCGTGAAGTAGTGCGCGCCCTTGCCGACCCGCAGCATCAGCAGCATCGCCACCGCGCACAGCAACGGCCCGACGGTGAGCGGCAGGCGCGGCCCGATGCGGTCGGCGAGGGCGCCCGAACGGGCCGAGAACAGCAGCATGAGGACGGTGGTCGGGAGCAGGGCGGTGCCCGCCTTCAGCGGTGAGTAGCCGGCCACCACCTGGAGTTGCAGCGCGGTGAGGAAGAAGAAGCCGCCGAAGGCCGCGTACACGCACAGGGTGACCAGGTTGACGGCGGTGAACTGGCGGGAGGCGAAGATGTCCGGCGGCACCATCGGATCGGCGCGGTGCTTCTCCACGTACACGAAGGCGACGGCGGCGAGCACGCCCGCGGCGGCGGTGAGGGCGACGGCCAGGGTGCCGTGGCGGGCCTCGATCAGGGCGTACGTCACCAGGGCCAGGGACAGGGCGCCGAGAGCCGCGCCCAGCACGTCGAAGCGGCCGTGGGCGGCGCCTTTCCCGGACTCCCGGCCGCGCCGGGACGGGGAGGTGCCGCCAGTGGCCGCGCTGGACTCGGGCACGTGACGCAGGGCGACGGGGGCGCAGACCAGGGCCACGGGGATGTTGAGCAGGAAGACCCAGCGCCAGCCGGGCCCGGCGACCAGCCAGCCGCCGAGGAACGGGCCGACGGCCGCGCCGATGCCGCCGAAGCCGGACCACAGGCCGACGGCCCGGCCCCGGTCGTCCGGGTGGAAGGAGGCCTGGATGAGGGCGAGCGAGCCGGGGGTGAGGAGGGCCCCGCCGATCCCTTGCAGGGCGCGGGCGGCGATCAGGACGGTCACGTTCGGGGCGAGGCCGCACAGCAGGGAGGCGGTGGCGAACCAGACGACGCCGAGCACGAAGATCCTGCGTCGGCCGTAGCGGTCCCCGAGTGAGCCGCCGAGGAGGATCAGGCCGGCCAGGGTGACCAGGTAGGCGTTGACCGTCCACTGCAGCGCGGCGAGGTTCGCGTCCAGGTCGCGGCCGATGCGGGGCAGGGCGACGTTGACGACGGTCGAGTCCAGCAGGGCCATGCTGGAGCCGAGCACGGTGGTGAGCAGGATCCAGCGGCCGGTGGGGCTGGAGATCCTGACGGCGGGGGCGTGCTGTGCGGTGACAGCCATGAGGGGATCATCCCGCGCCGGCCGGCTCCGGGCCAGGCGGGCGGACGGGCGGATCGACGGGCAGCCGGAACGGACGACGGGTCCGGTGCCGTGGCACCGGACCCGTCGCGGGAGAGCGGGAGTTACTTGATCTTCGTGCCGGTGGAGCGGAGGTTGCCGCAGGCCTCCACCACGCGCTGGGCCATCGACGTCTCGGCCAGCTTGCCCCAGGTGCGCGGGTCGTACGTCTTCTTGGAACCGACCTCGCCGTCGACCTTGAGGACGCCGTCGTAGTTCTTGAACATGTGGTCGGCGACGGGACGCGTGAAGGCGTACTGGGTGTCGGTGTCGATGTTCATCTTCACCACGCCGTTCTCCAGCGCCGTGCGGATCTCCTCCTCCGTGGAGCCGGAGCCGCCGTGGAAGACGAAGTCGAACGGCTGGCTGCCGGCCGGGCGGCCGTACTTCGCCGCGACGCCCTCGTTCAGGTCCTTCAGCAGGTCGGGGCGGAGCACGACGTTGCCCGGCTTGTACACGCCGTGCACGTTGCCGAAGGAGGCGGCCAGCAGGTAGCGGCCCTTGTCGCCCAGACCCAGGGCCTCGGCGGTGCGGATCGCGTCCTCGACCGTGGTGTACAGCTTGTCGTTGATCTCGTGGGTGACGCCGTCCTCCTCGCCACCGGTCGGGGTGATCTCCACCTCGAGGATGATCCTGGCGGCGGCGGTGCGGACGAGCAGTTCCTGGGCGATGGCCAGGTTGTCGGCGAGGGTCTCCGCGGAGCCGTCCCACATGTGCGACTGGAACAGCGGGTTGCGGCCTCCCTTGACGCGCTCCTCGGAGATCGCGAGCAGCGGACGCACGTACCCGTCGAGCTTGTCCTTCGGGCAGTGGTCGGTGTGCAGGGCGATGTTGACCGGGTACTTCTCGGCGACGATGTGCGCGTACTCGGCCAGGGCGACGGCGCCGGTGACCATGTCCTTGCTGTACTGGCCGCCCAGGAACTCCGCACCACCCGTGGAGATCTGGACGATGCCGTCGCTCTCCGCCTCCGCGAAGCCGCGCAGGGCCGCGTTCAGGGTCTGGGAGGAGGTGACGTTGATGGCCGGGTAGGCGAACTTGCCTGCCTTCGCCCGGTCGAGCATCTCGTTGTAGACCTCGGGGGTTGCGATGGGCATCTGTCCGCTCCTTGTATGTGCGGGGTGCGTTCTGCGTACTTACGGCCCTGACCTAGGGAGTGACGTCATCGTCGGCCCCATCTTCGCAGACGTTGCCTGATGTGTAGGACACCCTGCCCGACCTGTGGACGGCCGGGTCGCGCGGTGCGGACCCGGTGCCGTCCCGGTTCCCGTCCCGGGCCTGCCTGTCCTGGTCGGTCCGGCCCGGTCCGGCTCAGTCCAGTCCGAGGTCGTCCTTCGAGTACGCGAAGACGTACGGCACTCCGGCGCCCTCAGTGATCTTCTCGGCGGCGCCCGTGGCCCGGTCGACGATCGTCGCCACGGCGACCACCTCGGCGCCCGCCTCGCGGACCGCCTCCACGGCGGTGAGCGGGGAGCCGCCCGTGGTGGAGGTGTCCTCCACCACCAGGACGCGGCGGCCCCTGATCTCGGGGCCCTCCACGCGCCGTTGCATACCGTGCGCCTTGGCGGCCTTGCGGACCACGAAGGCGTCCAGTCTGCGCCCGCGCGCGGCGGCGGCGTGCAGCATCGAGGCCGCGACGGGGTCGGCGCCCATCGTCAGGCCGCCCACCGCGTCGAAGTCGAAGTCGGCGGTCAGGTCCAGGAGCACCTGACCGACCAGCGGGGCCGCCTCGCCGTCGAGGGTGACGCGGCGCAGGTCGATGTAGTAGTCGGCCTCGAGACCGGACGACAGCGTCACCCTGCCGTGCACCACGGCCTTGTCCTTGATCTGCTGCAGCAGCTCGCCGCGAACGTCGCTCATGACAGTCAGCTTAAGCGCGGTGCCAGGTCCAGGTCGTCGAGGCCTCCAGCGGCTCCAGCGGGGTGACCAGGCGCGGAAGGGTGTTCAGGCCGTTGGGCGGACCGGTCTGCGGCTCCACGCACACGGCGGCCTGCTGCTCGTCGTAGACGACGACCCATTCCTCACGGCTGGTCACCCTCAGCTCCAGCTGCCCGGGCCAGGTGAGCGTGACGTCCACTCCGCCGGGCATGCCGAAGCAGTCGTCCCAGGGGCCGGGCTTGGGCTCGACGCGGTGGCCGGTGGGCAGGTGGTCGTCGCCGCGCTCCTCCTGCCAGGCGGGCCGGAAGTCGACGCGGGCGTCCTGGGCACCGGGTCCCCCGAGGGTGCGGTTGAACCACGGGTGCCAGCCGATCTGTGCCGGGAAGGACGACTCGTACGTCTCCACGGACATCGTCAGCGTCAGGGCGTCCTCGGTCAGGGTGACGGCCTGGGTGACACGGCCGGGGTGGGGCCAGGGGTCGACGAGGTCGTACGTGATCACCGCCTCGGTGGCGGAGGTGCGGGCGGTGCGCCAGGCGCCGTCGCGGGCGGTGCCGTGGATGGCGTGCGGTGGGGAGTTGAGCGGCATCTGGTGGACGGCGGCGCCGTCCCGGAAGCGGCCGTCGCGGATCCTGCCGCACCAGGGGACCATCGGGAAGCAGCCGAAACGCTCTCCCTGACGGAGCAGTTCGAGCCCGCCGACGCGCAGACTCCCGACGCGCCCGCCATTGCCCGGCTGCACGACCGCTTCCGCGTCACCCGCGGTCAGCGTGATGTCTTCGTTACTCACCCCACGAGGCTACTGGCCGGATCAAGAAGGCGTTTTGCGCCGCGGGTGGCTGGAGGGACAGAGGCCGGCCACGGCGAGCCGAGGCGCCGCTCGGCGACGGCGCCGGCGGGCCCGCCCCCACGACGCCCAACGGCAGGAACCGGGCGGAAACGGCCGACGGCGCCGGAACGGGCGCGCAAAGCGGCGGGCGCCGTTCAACGGCTGCGCCCCAGGGCTCGCCCCACCCGATCACCGACGCCGACGGGCGCCGTCCGACGGAGCGTCGACCCGGCGGGCGAGGACACGAGCGCCGCGAAGTCACGGCGACGCCACTCAGCGGCCCGGCGCAACGCTCACCACGGCACCTCAGGGCCCGGCCTACGACGATCACCGACGCCACGGCCAACCCGCGACGGACGCCGCCCAACCGAGCTCCGGCCCGGCAGATGAGGACACGAGCGCCGCGAAGCCACACGGACGCCGCCAGCGGCCCGGCGAAAGGCCCGCCGCAAAGCCCACGCTCAGCAGCGGCGGCACCTCAGGGCTGCGCCCACCACAAGCACAGACGCCACGACCAACCACGCCGCAGGCGCCGCCCGACCGGGCTCCGGACCGGCAGGCGACGCCGAACTCCCGCCAAGCCACGCGGACGCCACTCAGCGGCGGCGCCTCAGGGCCCGGCCCACGACGATCACCGATGCCACGATCAGCGCCGCGGCGGGCGCGGCCCAGCGGAGGGTCGGGCCGGCGGAGACGGTGAGCGGCGCGGGGACGGGGGCGTAGCGGCCGCGGGGCGGGGCGTGGTCCACCTCCTCGGCGCTGCGGCCGATCATCGTCCGCCGGGCGTGTGCCGCCTCGGCGGGCGGCTCGGCGGTCTCGGCGAAGTCCTCGGAGACGGGGGGCTCGTCGTCCTCGTCCTCCTCGTCGGCCAACGGGTCGAGGGAGGAGGGCGGAACATCGGCGTCGAAGAGGGAACCGCGCCGGGACGGTGCGGCCGGGTGGGCCTCGCCCTCGTCCCCGAGCGGCGGCGCCGGGGCGTCGTCCGCGTCCGGTGCGGCCTCGAAGTCCCCACTCGCCAACGGAGCGAAGTCCTCGGTCGCCTCCTCGGCCAGCCCCACGCCCCCGTCGCCCTCGGACGGCTCGGAGCCTTCCGCCTCGGACTCCTCCGGCCCCCCGCCGCGATCCGGCTCGGCGGCAGCCGGCTCGGAGTCCTCCCGCTCCGCGCCGGCCGGTCCGGCGGCAGCCGTCGCGGGGCGGTCGCCGCCGGCCGCCCGCGGGGCTTCCGGCTCTCCGGCGCCCGACCCGGCGCCATCGGACCCGGCGCCATCGGACCCGGCGCCATCGGTTCCGGCGCCACCCGAGTCGGCGTCACCCGGCCCGGCGGTGGCCGGATCCGGCTGCTCCGGGCCCGAGCACAGGTGTTCCGTGAAGCGGGTCAGGAGGCGGGTCGTGGCGGTGTGTACGGAGTCCGGGGGCAGCTCGGTGACGCGGCCCTCGGCCGTGGCCGTGCCGTCGAAGGTGACGGTGGAACCGCCGTCGCTGTCGCGGAGGCGGAGCGTGAGCGTGAATTTCACGGATCCGCTGCCGCGGGACTCCGTCGCGTCGCCCTCGACGGCGTAGGAACCCTCGTCGAGGGCGCGGACACGCAGCGTGCCGCGGTACGTGATGGAGTGGCCGCCGATCCGCATCTTGAGCCGGCCGGTGACGGGCTCGCCGCCCGCGTCCTGCTGGAGCCCGGGAACCGCCCGGGCAACCCGCGCCGGATCGGCGAGCGCCCTGCGCAGCAGCCGGGCCGGAACCGGAACGAACACCTCGTGCTCCATGTCAGCCGAGGGTACCCAGTGCCGCTCCCGATTACCCTCCCCTCGCCCAGAGCCGTCCCCCGCGCACCGCACACGCCCGCGGCGGGCCGGATCAGTCCGTGTACCGGGGATGGACCAGCGTCGAGGGCGGAAGGCCGGGGACGCGGGTGCGGGCCGCCGCGCGGGCGGCCGCCGTGAGCGACTCCGGCGTGAGCGTGCGGGGAGCGGGGGCCCGCGGGTCCAGGCGGAGGGCGGGCGGCATACGGGACGCCAGGACGAAACCCCAGTCACGCGGGGCGCGCGAGGCCGTCCGGTCGGGATCGGCGGCGGAGTCACGGCCGTCCACGCGGTACGGCACCGTACCCAGCCCGGCGGCCCGGACCGTGGCCTCCACCGTCCAGAACACCCGGGGCCGGGAGGAGACCGGTCCTGCGTGCACCACCAGCCGCCCGCCGGGTGCCAGGGCCCGCCGGGCCAGGCCGTAGAACTCCTGCGCGTAGAGCTTCGTACTCGCCGTGATGGCCGGATCGGGCAGGTCCTCGATCACCACGTCGTACGCCGCCGCCGGCGCCCCGCGCAGCCAGTCGAAGGCGTCCGCGGTGCTCACGTGCACCCGCCGGTCGTCGAAGGCGTGCTCGTCCAGCCGGGCCAGTGCCGGGTCACCGCGCGCCAGCCGTACGAGGGCCGGGTCGCGCTCGACGACGTCGACCCGCTCGACGCCGGGGTGCCGCAGCACCTCGCGCGCGGCGAGGCCGTCGCCGCCGCCGAGGATCAGCACCCGCGTGTGCGGCCCGGTCATCGCGGGGTGGACCAGCGCCTCGTGGTACCGGAGTTCGTCGCGGCCGCCGACCCGCAGCCGCCCGTCGAGGAACAGGCGCAGCGGACGGCCCCGGGTGCCGCCGGTGAGGACCACCTCCTGCTCCCCGGTCCGCAGCGCCACCCGGACGTCCTCGCCGTACATCGCCTGCCGCGCGGCCCGTTCGAAGTCGCCGACCAGGGCGGTCAGCGAGGCGAGCAGGCCGAGCACGGCGAGGTTGGCGACGATCAGCAGCCAGCGGCCGCGCGGGGTCAGGTCCCGCGCGAACAGGCCGAGGACGAGCACGCCGCCCGCCACGGCGTTGACGGCGCCGGTCACCAGTGCCCCGGTCAACTGCCCGAGCAGCGGCAGCAGGAGGAACGGGAAGGCGAGTCCGCCGACGAGCGCGCCCACGTAGTCCGCCGCGAACAGGTCGGCGACCGCGCCGCCCGCGTCCTGGCGCCGGATCCGCTGGATCAGTTCCATCAGCAGCGGCACCTCGGCCCCGATCAGCAGGCCGATGGCCAGGGAGAAGGCGACCAGCAGACAGCGCGGGCCGTTGGCCCACGCACCGCCCCAGCCGCCGGTCCAGGCGAACACCGCGTACAACGCCATGGCGCTGCACCCGCCGACCAGGGCGAGCGTCGCCTCGATCGCGCCGAAGGCGACGGCGGCGTGCCGGCGCAGCCGCTTCGCGGCGAGCGAGCCGATGCCCATCGCGAACACCATGACGGACAGCACGATGGACGCCTGGGTGACCGAGTCGCCAATCAGGTACGAGGCCAGCGCCACGAGTTCGAGCTCGTACACAAGACCGCAGGCCGCGCAGACGAACACCCCCGCGAGGACGAGGAACCGGCCGGTTCCCGGCCGGACGGGCAGTCGCGCGGGGCCGCCGAGGGGCGGCGCCGCGCCGGGCGGGGCCGGGGCGTGCGGTTCGATCACCCCTGTGACGTTACGTCACAGGAGCAGCACCCCTCGTCACCCACACGTGTGGAAAAGGAAGTTGACGCGCATCGCAGGTTTACCCGCGCTCAACTCGCTCCGGCCAAGGCGGAACGGCGCACCCCCACCCTCGTCCTGGTCGCCACCAACTGGCCGTCCTGCGGGTAGGCGTGCCAGGTCCGCCAGTGCACCTGGCCGTCGTGCCACTGCGCCAGCATCGCGGTGAACGCGTTCGGACTGCCCGGGAAGACGCCCGCCAGACCGTGCGGATGCTCGGAGACGAGGGCCAGCAATTCCTGGGCACGGCCGGTGAACGAGCCCGGCGAGAGGAACTCGACGCGGGCGGCGAACTCGTACTCCCAGTCGTCGGACCGCTTGGCGACGCCGAGGGGCAGCGGGGTGCTGGAGCCCGGGATGCACGCCACGGTCTCCGAACAGCTTCCCCGCTCCTCCTCCAGGAGCACCTGGTGGGACGCGCCGAGAAGTCTCAACTGGACTTTGGCCCCGCCCTGTTCGAGGTCGAGGGTGGCCAGTGCGGGCAACGGCTCGCGTCCCAGGGCCCAGGCGAGGTCGGCCGCACGCGTGTCGGTGTAGGAGGTGTTCAGGGTCGTGAGCATGGATCGGCTCCGCTAGCACGCAAAGAAAAAGAAGGGGGAGGAACGGGCCGGCACGCCCCGGTGGACACGGGGACGACGGCCCGGTCAGCCCAGCTCGGGAGGGGGGTGTGCGGGACGTCCGAGGGGCTGCGTCGGTAGAGGCAATCACGAACTGCGGTTCCACCACAGGGTTTTTACCCAACTTCGTGCGGTTTCCATCCCTCAGAGGGCCCCACAGCTCATCTGTTCAACGCCGACAGGTGACAGGAGTCGCGCATCGGGGCCGGTGCGCCCGCCGGAGACTGCCTCCCGACGGGCGCCGGCCCGGATGCGGTTCCCCCGTGGAGCTCGGCCGCCCCGTGTCAGCTGCCTCCTCCGCATCCGCCGCCTCCGCACGACGACCCGCCCCCGCACGACGAGCCCCCTCCGCAGGAGTGACCCCCACACGAGTGATGCCCCCCTCCCGAGTGACCCCCACCCGAGTGATGGCCGCCGCCGGACGAACAGCCACCGCCGCCGTCCGACCCGGCCCACCAGCCGGCAGCCCCGCCGCTCGCGCTCCCCCCGCCGGCCGACCCGGTGCGCCGGCCGCGGTACGACTTGACGAACCGGTCGCGGCGGGCCCTGCGGCGCCCCGCTGCCACGGCGGTCACGCACAGCACCGCGATCATCGCCAGGACGATGCCCCACACCATGGCGTCCCCCTCCCTCCGTCCCCGGAACCTCGCCGGCCGCGCCCCGGACCGTTCCCCGGACGCCCGCCGGACCTTCCCGGGGCGTTGTTGCCGAAGCGGCCCCCCGTGGGCGCCTCGCAGCGTGCCCGGGAGATGCCCGGCCGCCGGACCGGCCAAAGCACACTTGAGGAAGTCCAGAGCTTGGACGGAGGATGGCCGGCATGACCTCCAGCGCACGCCCGCTCCTCAACCGCCGGCTCGCCGAGTTCGGGACGACGATCTTCGCCGAGATGTCCGCGCTCGCCGTGCGGACCGGGTCGATCAACCTGGGGCAGGGCTTCCCCGACACCGACGGCCCCGAGGAGATCCGGGAGGCGGCCGTGCGCGCCCTGCGCGACGGGCGGGGCAACCAGTACCCGCCGGGCCCGGGCGTCCCCGAGCTGCGCACGGCGATCGCGGAGCACCAGCGGCGGCGGTACGGGCTCTCCTACGACCCGGACACCGAGGTGCTGGTCACCGCGGGCGCCACCGAGGCGATCGCGGCGGCGCTGCTCGCGCTCCTGGAGCCCGGCGACGAGGTGATCGCCCTGGAGCCGTACTACGACTCCTACGCCGCCTGCATCGCGATGGCGGGCGCGAAGCGGGTGCCGGTGACCCTCCGGCCGCACCACGGCGGGGACGCCGGATTCCGACTCGACCTGGACGAACTGCGCGACGCGGTGACCCCGCGGACCCGGCTGCTGCTCCTGAACACCCCGCACAACCCGACCGGCACCGTCCTCACCCGCGCCGAACTGGCCGAGATCGCTCGGCTCGCCGTCGAACGCGACCTGCTCGTGGTGACGGACGAGGTGTACGAGCACCTGGTGTACGACGACGCCGAGCACATCCCGCTCGCCACGTTCCCCGGCATGCGCGAGCGCACGGTCGGCATCTCTTCGAGCGGCAAGACGTTCTCGTTCACCGGTTGGAAGGTCGGCTGGGTCACCGCCGCCGCTCCCCTGGTCACGGCGGTCCGCTCGGCCAAGCAGTTCCTCACCTACGTGAGCGCCGGGCCGTTCCAGTACGCGATCGCCGAGGCCCTCGCCCTCCCCGACAGCCACTTCACCGGCTTCCGCGACGACCTGCGCGCCAAGCGCGACCTGCTCGCCTCCGGCCTGGCCGACGCGGGCTTCGAGGTCTTCCGCCCCCGGGGCACGTACTTCATCACCACCGACATCGCCCGGCTCGGCGAGAAGGACGGCATCGCCTTCTGCCGCGCCCTGCCCGAACGCTGCGGCGTGGTCGCCATCCCCAACGCGGTCTTCTACGACGACCGGGAGGCGGGCCGCACCCAGGTCCGCTTCGCCTTCTGCAAACGAACGGACGTCCTGAGCGAGGCCGTGTCCCGCCTCGGGAGCCTGTGAGCCGGGGTACTTCCACCGCTACGGCGAAGAGCCCGGTCCCGGGTGCGCGGCCAGTGCCGCGCGTCCGGGCCGGGCTCTCGCTCGGCTACGGCGCGTGTCCGCGCGCGCTCATGCGGACACCGCTGTCTGTGACGGCCGTGGGACTACTTCTCGTCGTCCTCGGGCTTGTCCGCCTCGTCGGCGTCCTGCTCGGCGGGCTGGTCCGCCGCGTTGACGTCCTCTTCGAGGCCGAGCTGCTCGACGAGCCACCGGTCGAACTCGATGGCGGCCCGCACCCAGCTGACCGTCGAGGAGACGAAGTGCTCCAGGCTCACGCCCATGCCGATCAGCATCTGCGCCTCGCCGATGAGGCGGACGGTGCCGTCGTCGTGGGTGTGGGTGTACACCTTGGGCCACAGAGTCCGCCGGTTCCAGTCGTCGATGGACTCCAGCAGCTGCGGCTTCTCGTCGATCTTGTGGGGCCGGTCGTAGAACGTCCGCACCGAGAAGACCTGCTGGTCCGCCTCGCCGCGGAACATGAAGTACGTACGGAACTGCTCCCACGGCGCCGCGAGGTCGCCCTCGTCGTCGACGACGTACTTGAGCTCCATCTGGTCCAGGAGCTGCTTCACGAGGTCCTGATCCGGGACGACGGGGCCCGCCGGTCCCTGGGGCTGCGGCTCGGGCTGGCCCCCGAAGTTCGGAATCGAGGACGGGTCGATGCTCACCGTGTTTTTCCCTTCGTACGGATCTCGCCATCCTCCCTCATCCGGGGAGGGGGGTGGCAAGCCCTCCGGGAGGCTGTCAGCCCTGGGCTGACATGATCCGGCCGTCAGGTGGACGTCCGGCGAACGGAGGGGGAGGCCATGACGGTCCTGTCGGCCTCCGAGTACCCACTGAGCGGCGGACCCACGAAACGTCCAGCGCCGGCCCGGCCGCGGTTCCGGGCCGGCGCGGTGTGACGCGGTCCGCCACCCGCCGTGGCGGCGGACCGCGCCGGGGCCAGGGGGTGTCAGACACCCCCCTACAGCGTCTTGCCGGTCGCCGGGCCCACCAGCAGGCCCTCGCCGAAGCGGTCCACGCGGACCGTGTCGCCGTCCTTGATCTCGCCGGAGAGGATCTCCTTGGCGAGGCGGTCGCCGATGGCGGTCTGCACCAGGCGGCGCAACGGGCGGGCGCCGTAGGCCGGATCCATGCCCTCCTCGGCGAGCCAGGCCAGGGCGTCGGGGGTGACGTCCAGCGTCAGGCGGCGCTCCGACAGGCGGCGGGCGAGCCGGTTGATCTGGAGCCCGGCGATCCGGCTGAGCTCCTCCTTGGACAGCGCCGAGAAGACCACCAGGTCGTCCAGGCGGTTGAGGAACTCCGGCTTGAAGGAGGTGCGGACCGTCTCCAGGACCTGCTCCTTCTTCTCCTCCTCGCTCGTCAGCGGGTCGACCAGGTACTGGCTGCCCAGGTTGGAGGTCAGCACCAGGATGGTGTTGCGGAAGTCGACCGTGCGGCCCTGGCCGTCCGTGAGGCGTCCGTCGTCCAGCACCTGCAGCAGGATGTCGAAGACCTCCGGGTGGGCCTTCTCCACCTCGTCGAGCAGCACCACGCTGTACGGGCGGCGGCGCACCGCCTCGGTGAGCTGGCCGCCCTCCTCGTAGCCGACGTAGCCGGGCGGGGCGCCGACCAGCCGGGCCACGCTGTGCTTCTCGCCGTACTCCGACATGTCGATGCGGACCATGGCCCGCTCGTCGTCGAAGAGGAAGTCGGCGAGCGCCTTGGCCAGTTCGGTCTTGCCGACGCCGGTCGGACCGAGGAAGAGGAACGAGCCCGTCGGCCGGTCCGGGTCCGCGATGCCGGCCCGGCTGCGGCGTACGGCGTCGGAGACGGCACGCACGGCCTCGGACTGGCCGATGAGCCGCCGGCCGATCTCCTCCTCCATGCGCAGCAGCTTCTGCGTCTCGCCCTCCAGCAGGCGGCCGGCCGGGATCCCGGTCCAGGAGGCGACCACGTCGGCGATGTCGTCGGGGCCGACCTCCTCCTTGACCATGGTGTCCTTGGATGCCTCCTCCTCGGCCTGCGAGGCGGCCTCCAACTCCTTCTCCAGGTCAGGGATCTCCCCGTACAGCAGCTTGGAGGCGGTGTCGAAGTCGCCGTCGCGCTGGGCTCGTTCGGCCTGACCGCGCAGGTCGTCCAGCCGTTCCTTCAGCTCACCGACCCGGTTGAGGGCCTGCTTCTCCTTCTCCCAGCGGGCGGTCAGGCCGCGCAGCTCCTCCTCCTTGTCGGCGAGGTCGCGGCGCAGCTTCTCCAGCCGCTCGCGCGAGGCCGCGTCGGTCTCCTTGTCGAGCGCCAGCTCCTCCATGCGCAGCCGGTCGACACCGCGCTGGAGTTCGTCGATCTCCACCGGGGAGGAGTCGATCTCCATGCGCAGCCGGGAAGCTGCCTCGTCGACGAGGTCGATCGCCTTGTCGGGCAGGAACCGGGAGGTGATGTACCGGTCGGAGAGGGTCGCGGCGGCCACCAGTGCGGAGTCGTTGATCTGCACCTTGTGGTGGGCCTCGTAGCGGCCCTTGAGCCCGCGCAGGATGGCGACGGAGTCCTCCACGCTGGGCTCGGCGACCAGCACCTGCTGGAAGCGCCGCTCCAGCGCCGGGTCCTTCTCGATCCGCTCCCGGTACTCGTCGAGCGTCGTGGCGCCGACCATGCGCAGCTCGCCGCGGGCCAGCATGGGCTTGAGCATGTTGCCGGCGTCCATCGCGGAGTCGCCGCCTGCGCCCGTGCCGACGACGGTGTGCAGCTCGTCGATGAAGGTGATGATCCGGCCGTCGGAGTCCTTGATCTCCGCCAGGACGGTCTTGAGCCGCTCCTCGAACTCGCCGCGGTACTTCGCGCCCGCGACCATCGCCCCGAGGTCCAGCGCCACCAGCCGCTTGTCCTTCAGGGACTCGGGCACGTCGCCCTTGACGATCCGCTGGGCGAGCCCCTCGACGACGGCGGTCTTGCCGACGCCTGGCTCACCGATGAGGACCGGGTTGTTCTTGGTGCGGCGCGACAGCACCTGCACGACGCGGCGGATCTCCTGGTCCCGGCCGATCACCGGGTCGAGGCGGCCCTCGCGCGCCGCGGCGGTGAAGTCCGTGCCGAACTTCTCCAGGGCCTTGTACTGGCCCTCGGGGTCGGGTGTGGTCACCCGGCGTCCTCCCCTCGCCTTCGAGAAGGCATCTTGCAGTTTCCTGGCGCTCGCGCCCTGCCCGGACAGCACCTCGCCGGCCGCGCCGCCCTTCGCGGCGGTGCCGATCAGCAGGTGCTCGGTGGACAGGTACTCGTCCCCGAGGTCGGCCGCCCTGCTCTGCGCGTCCGCGATCACGGCGAGCAGCTCGCGGTTGGGCTGCGGCGGCGCGACCGTGGAGCCGGTCACGCTGGGCAGGGACGCGAGCACGCGCTCCGCGCCGGAGCGGACGGAGGCCTGGTCGGCGTCGACGGCCGACAGCAGGTCGATGATGTTCTCGTTGTCCTGCCCCTCGAGCAGCGCGAGGAGCAGGTGGGCGGGGGTCAGGTCGGGGTGCCCCTCCCGTACGGCCCGGTTGCCGGCCGCGTTGATCGCGTCACGGCTCCTGTTGGTCAGCTCGGCGTCCACGGTCGCTTCTCTCCTCCTTGACGAGCGCTCTCTGCCACATCTCCCAGTGCTGACTCAATCAGCGTACACAAACTTGAGTCTATTCCACTCAAGGTGACGCCGGGAGCTTTCCCAGGACAGGAGTGGGAGCTTTCCCGGAGACAGGAAGGGGGAGGAAGAAGCGCCCGCGCGGCAGGCGGAGGCGGAGACCGCGCGGCGATCCGCGGAGCGGTGGCTATTTTCGGCCAGCGATCGAATCCGCTGATACCCGGAGTTTTCCGGGGAAAACAACAGCGGCGTCACCGTGTTCAGGTCACGGTGACGCCGCTGCGGGGGGAAGCACCTGAGCGATCTGTTACGACGGGGGAATCGCGTCAGGCACTGCGGGGGGTGGCGGAGATGGCTCTGAGGACCGAGGGCGGTGCCGGCACCTGGCGGTGGTCCCTCTGGTCCAGGTTGACGAAGATCATTCCGTAACGGACGGCACACCGTACGGGCTGCGGCGCCCCCCGAGGCCGCCGCAGACACCGGTACGCCCGTACGTCACCGTCGTCGTCCCTCGTCACGACGACCGGTTCACCGAAGACGGTCACCATCAGCGAGTCACCGCTGTGGGGGATGGCGGTGACCAGGTCGATGAAGTGCCAACCGGAGCGGTAGGCCGTGGCCATCTCGCGGCGGAAGGAACGGTCGTCGGGTGGAGTGGTCACATCAGCTCTCCGGAATCAACTGCCGCGGGAGAGCCCGGCCAGTGCGAGTCGGGGGGGCCCGCCATCACGACCGCCGGCCAGTGGCTGTCCGCCCGATCGTCGCTCTTCGCACCGGAGTGACCACCCATCGCTCCGAAGACCGCAACGGCGGAGAAGGCGGCCACAAGCACCGAGCGAAGCATTCTCTTACGCATAGTCGGCTTCGTCCTCACTTGAAAGTCTCCTTTTCCCCCGTCGGATAAGACGATGGCTCATTCCAGCACGTCATGGCCACAGGATCGATGCATCATGTTCCTGCATGTTCAGGACCCTGGGGGGTGGAGATTTCGTGGCAAATCAGACTAAGGCGACGCATCCCCATGCGGTGACCGAACTTTGTGAGGAAGGTGGCCGACTTTACGCGAACGCCCTCCGCCTGGGGAGGATCCGCCGGGCGGATGCCGAAAGCGCCCCCTGCCTCGTGGAGTTCGACCTTCTCCACCCGGATCCGGACGACACGGACTGGCTGTGCCCGGTACATCCGTCGGTCGCGCTGGCCGAGCGGCTCCATCCGATCGAGCGGGAGATCACGGACCGCCGACGGCTGTCCATCCAACTTGCGGACATCTTTGAGCCGTTCCTCGCGCTCAGCGCGCAGTCGGCGACGACCGACCACTCCATCACGGTGCTGGAGGGAGGCGCGCGGATCAACGCCGCGCTCAACGCGGCCACGGCCCAGTGCCACACCGAGATGCTCACCATCCAGCCGAGCGACGACCGCTTCTCCGAGCGCAGCCTCACCCAGGGCCTCGAGCGGGACCGGCCGCTGATCGAGCGCGGCGTGCGCATCCGGACCCTCTATCAGCACACCGCTCGCTACAGCCCCGAGAAGCTGGCCTACGTGGACCAGTTGTCGACGGGGAAGGCCGAGTACCGCACCATCGACGAGGTGGTGGAACGGCTCATCGTGTGCGACGGGACCGTCGCCTTCATCCCCGCCCGCGACGATCAGCAAGTCGCTCTGGAACTCCGCCACCCGGGCCTCGTCCGTTACCTCATCAGAGTCTTCGAGTTCATGTGGGGCCGCTCGGTCCCCCTGAGCGCGGGCGCCCCCTACGAGACCGCGCCCGGCGGCATCAACGACATCCAGCACTCCATAGCCAAGCTCCTCGTCGAGGGCCACGTCGACGAGGCCATAGCCCGCCGCCTGGGAATGAACGTCCGTACCTGCCGGGCCCACATCGCCAAACTCGCCGCCATCCTCGGCAGCGGCAGCCGCGCACAACTCGGTTATCTCATTGCCCAGTCGGGGATTCTGCAGCAGAAACACTGAAGCCACAGGGAGGACCGGGGTGGGCCCGACACGTCATCCGGAGCACGGCCCGGAGGACCTGTGCCCCGCGGGCACGGAGTTGTACGAACGCGCCCTGCGGAGCGGATGGGTGCGTGCGGGGGAGGCGGACGGAGCCCCCTGTCTCATCGACTTCGGTCTGCTGCACCCGGCGGTCGAGGATCTCGACCGGCTGGAGCCCGTGGCGCCCGCCGCCGCCCTCCACCGACTACTGCGCGCCGCCGAGGAGCGCATCGCGGAGGAGCGACGCCGTGAGGATCGGCTGGCCCGGACCTTCGAGCCGCTGATGCGCGTCGACGGCCGGCGCACCGGGGAGCCGGGCACCTCGGCGCTCGTGATCCTCAGCGGTACACCGCGGATCAACCAGGCCATCACCGAGGCCATGGCCGAAGCGAGCGAGGAAGTCCTGTGCGTACAGCCGCACTCCGGCCTCCTCGGCCGAAGGGGCGAGGCGGCACATGGAGTGGCGCTGGACCGCGATCAAGCGCTGCTGGACCGCGGCGGGCGTATTCGCACCCTCTACCAGCACACTCTGCGCCATGTCCCCTCGATACCCGCCTACCACGAGACACTCACCGGTGATGTCGAAGCCCGCTCCCTCGACGAAGTCACCGACCGGCTCATCGTCGTCGACCGCAGCGTCGCCTTCGTCCCCGCCAACGCGGACGGCACTCTCGCTCTCGCGGTCCGCCACCCCGCCCTGGTCGGCTACTTCGCCACCGCCTTCGACCGTTTCTGGCGCCTGGCCACGCCCATGTACCCGCTGATCGTCCATCAGCCGTCCGCCGGAGGCGTCACCCGCCGCCAGCGCGCCATAGCCGCCCTCCTGGTCGAAGGGCACACCGACGCCGTCATCGCCGACCGCCTCGGCATGAACGTACGCACCGCCCGTGAGCACATCGCCAAGCTCGCCGCCACACTCGGCAGCTGCAGCCGCGCCCAGTTGGGCTACCTCATCGGACGGTCGGGACTTCTTGACCAGGAACCGTGAACGGGCCCACGCCCGCGGCGCGCGGCGGTCCGTCGAGCCCCGCCTGGGCGATCCTCACGCCCAACTGCGTACGGCTGGCCGCGCCCAGCGTCTCGGACAGCCGGGCGATGTGGGCCCGGCAGGTGCGGACGCTGATGCCCAGCCGCTCGGCGATCACCGCGTCCTGGTGGCCCTCGGCCAGCAGCGCCGCGATGGATTGCTCGCGGTGGGAGATGCCCTCGATGCCCGTGTCGGGCAGCGGCGCGGTCAGCGGGATCGCCAGCCGCCAGAGCCGCTCGAAGACCGTCCCCAGGTACTCCACCAGCGCGGGATGGCGCAGTTCCAGCGCCATCGTGCAGTCGGCGTTGGCGGGCACGAAGGCGACCGTGCGGTCGAAGAGGATCAGCCGGTCGATCACCTCGTCCAGCGTGCGCGCCTCGACCGCGTCGCCCAGCAGTTCCAGGTAGTTGAGCAGCCCCTGACCGTGCCGGGCCACATGGGTGTACAGGTCCCGCATGCGCACCCCGCGCCCGCGCAGCGCCAGCGCCCGGTGCAGCCCCTCGGACAGTTCGTGCTCGCGGCGGATGCCGCCCGGCTGGACGGTGAGCACCTCGGTGGTGCACGCCTCCGTCGCCTCGTCCATGGCCGCCTGGATGCGGGACAGGCCGTCCAGGACCCGGATCGCCGTGCCCTCCACGGCCGCGGAGGGCACCCGCGCCTGGCGGCCGAGCCCGCCGTACCGCTCGACGGCGGCCACCACCGAGCTCACCCGCCGGTGGCTCTCACTGACCTCGTCGTACATCCCGCGCAGCAGCCGGGTCATGACCTCCTGCGGCGCGGTCGGCACCAGGAAGCCCATGTCGTCGGGGTCAGGGTGCAGCAGGGCGAGTTCGAGCAGGCAGGGCACCGGCTCGGCGATCCGGCGCGGCACCCGGCCCCGTCGTACGGCCCGGGCGTACACGTGCTCTCCGGCCTCGCACAGTCGGTCGGCACCGTGTGGATGCTCCGCCGTCCCGTGCCCGGTCATGCCCCATCACACCCCCGGTCTCCGCGTCTTCCGCAGCGCAACTATGCGCGGAGCGGACCGGCTGTGCAACACGGCTGCTGTCGGCGCGACCCTCGAAAACCAGCGGTTTCGACCGGTGTGTACGGGCCGGTGTCCGGCGGATCGCGGCGGGATCGCGCCTGCTGTCGGACCCGAACGCGCCCGGTCCGACAGGCAGTTACTGCCGCACGAGACCGAGCGCCGTGCAGGACGCCTGGTACTTCGGAGTGCAGATGTCCTCGAACTTGTAGATCTTGTCGGCGACGACAGTGCTCTGGATGTTCTTCTGGGTCAGGGCCACCACGGAGACCAACTGGGCCGGGATGTCGTGGTGGGTGGGGCTGCTGACCCGGTCCCGGGTGAGGGAGTCGAACTGGATGTCCTTGCCCTGGACCTTGGCGACCGCCATCTGGGCGGCGGTCTCGGCCTCCGTCGGGTAGGGCTTGTACACGCTCATGTACTGCTCGCCGGCCACGATCCGCTGCACGGCCTCGAGTTCGGCGTCCTGGCCGGTGATGACCGGCAGATCGGTGACGCCCACGTCCTTGAAGGCCTTGATGACGCCGGCCGCCATGCCGTCGTTGGCGGAGTAGACGGCGGCGATGTTGTCCTTGCCGAGCGAGGCGAGCGCCTGGGCCATGTTCGCCTGGGCGTTCTCCGGCTTCCAGTCCTTGGTGTCGTAGGACTTGGCGATCGTGACCTTCCCGCCGAGCTGGGAGAGCGCACCCTCCTTGAACTGCTTGGCGTTCGGGTCGGTGGGCGAGCCGTTGATCATGACGATCTTGTCGGAGATGCTGGCCTTGGGGCCCAGCGCCTCGATCAGGGAGCGGCCCTGCACCTCCCCCACCAGTTCGTTGTCGAAGGAGATGTACGCGTCGATCGGGCCCTCGGAGAGCCGGTCGTAGGCGATGACCGGGATGCCCGCGTCCTTGGCCTTCTGCACCATGTCGGCGATGGCGTGCGAGTCGACGGCGTCGAGCAGGATGACGTCGACCTTGTTGTCGATCATTCGCTGCATCTGGCCGACCTGCCGGCTCGCGTCCGCGTCCGCGTTGGCGTACTCGACCTTGCCCTGCTTCCCGGTCAGGGCGGCGACCTTCTCCTTGATGATGGGGTAGTCGAACTTCTCGTAACGGGTGTTGGCCGTCTCCGGCAGCAGCAGACCGACCGTCAGGTCGTTGCCCCTGGTCGGCCTCGCGTCGCTGCCGCTCTCCGACCCGCTGAGCGACCCGCAGGCGGCGAGCGAGAAGGTCAGCGTGGGCGCGGCCACGGCTATGGCGATACGACGCATCAAGGTGCTCACTTCTGGTGCCTTCCGGACGAGGGCGCAGCATTGCGACCCAGGTGACTGAAAAGCCAACGCGGAGGCGGCCGTCGGCGTCAAGCGGAACCACTTAACGAGATAGCAACGTAACGCTCCGCTGCAGCGGTGAAGGCTTTGCGGAGCCTTGTGGAATCACCGTCAAACGCCCTTTGCGGACCCTTCACCAGAGGAAAGTTCACCAGTTGTGCGAAGAGGCGGGGGACCTGACGGACCCGCACCGGCCGCACCACCGAGAACTCCTGACGCGGCCGGCAGCCCGCAGGCGGCTCCCCTCGCCCGCGAACGGGGCTGGATCCGAGTGGACCCGGACACGACACGGACCGGCGCAGCCCTGGACGGCGCGGCCTCCGCGCGCGCCGCCCTCGCCGACCGCGCCACCGCGCCCTGGTGGTACCACGCCGGGCTGGGCCTCGGCGTGGGCATCGTCTTCGCCTCGATCGACATGGGCGGCAGCATGGTGCCCTCGGGCGTCATCGTCGGGGGGATCGTCCTCCCGACGATGCTCACCCTGAGCGTCGCCCGCTCCCGCGGCGTCTCCGTCAACCGCTCGGTGTCCGCTCCGGGCACGCGCCGGCTCAACGGCCTGTACCTGCTGGCGCTCATCGCCCTCGGCGGCCTCGGCCTGAGCCTGAAACTGGCCACGAGGCGCTTGCCGGGCACCTGGCGGAGCTGCGGCGCATCGCGTCCCTCGCGGACCGGGCCAAGCCGTAGGGCCGTCCGGCAGGGCCCGGGGCCCGTTGCCCTGCTCCTGGTCAGGTTGCCGCACCGGTGCCGGACCGGCCGGGAAACACGAAGCGGCCCGGAGGCTTGCGGCCTCCGGGCCCCTCGAGTGCGGGACGGTGCTAGTCCGGTTGCTGGCGCTTGGGCCGCCACACCACCAGCGCGCTGGTCTGCTGGACCTCCTGATAGGGGACCAGGTCCCGGCGGTAGGAAGCGTGGACGGCGGCCTCGCGCTGCCGCATCGCCGCCGCCGCGCCGTCCAGCGCCGCCTGGAGCTCCGCGACCCGGGACTGGAGCGCCGCGACTTGGTTCTCCAGTTCGATGATGCGCTTGATTCCGGCCAGGTTTATGCCCTCGTCCTGCGACAACTGCTGTACCTGGCGGAGCAGTTCGATGTCACGGGCCGAGTAGCGGCGCCCACGCCCGGCGGTGCGGTCGGGGGACACCAGTCCCAGCCGGTCGTACTGACGGAGAGTCTGCGGGTGCAGTCCGGACAGCTGGGCGGCCACCGAGATGACGTACACCGGTGTGTCTTCCGTCAGTTCGTACGGGTTGCGGCGGCGGCCGTCCATCTCGCTCATGCTCCCTTCGCGGCCTCGAACAGCTCGGCCCGCGGGTCCTCGCCCTCGGTGGCCTCGCGATACGCCTGAAGCGCGTCACGAGCCTTCCCCGACAGGCCCTTCGGGACACTCACCTCCACGGTGACCAGCAGGTCGCCGTGGGTGCCGTCCTTGCGGACCGCGCCCTTGCCACGGGCCCGCATCGTACGCCCGTTCGGGGTACCCGGGGGCAGCTTCAGGGTCACCGGCGGACCGCCCAGGGTGGGCACGCGGACCTCGCCGCCGAGGGCCGCCTCGGCGAACGTGACCGGCACGGTGACGGTGAGGTTGTCGCCCCGCCGGCCGAAGACCGGGTGCTCCCCGACGTGCACCACCACGTACAGGTCGCCCGCGGGTCCACCGCGCTCGCCCGGGGCGCCCTTGCCGCGCAGCCGGATGCGCTGGCCGTCGCTGACCCCGGCCGGGATGCGGACCTGCATCGTCCGGGACGACTTGGCCCGCCCGGAGCCCATGCAGACCTCGCAGGGGTTCTCCGCGATGAGCCCGCGGCCCTTGCAGTCCGGGCACGGGTCCGTCAGGGAGAACCCGCCGCCCGAGCCGCGCGCCACCTGTCCGGTGCCGACGCAGGTCGGGCACACCCGCGGGGTGCCGTTCTTGTCGCCGGTGCCCGAACAGACCTTGCACGGCTGCTGGCTGGACATGCGCAGCGGCACCGTCGCGCCCTCGATGGCCTCGGTGAAGCTCAGCGTGACCTCGGACTCGATGTCCTGGCCGCGCCGGGGCTGGGTGCGCGTGGTGCCCGCCCCGCCCCGGTTGAACAGGCCCCCGAAGACGTCACCGATTCCGCCACCGAAGCCGCCGCTCCCGCCGCCGCCCTGGGCGCCTCCGAAGAGGTCGCCCAGGTCGAAGTTGAAGGAGCCGCCACCGGCGCCCGGTCCGGGGCGGAAGCCGCCGTTGCCGAACAGGGTGCGGGCCTCGTCGTACTCCTTGCGCTTCTTGGCGTCGCCGAGCACGTCGTTCGCCTCGGAGATCTCCTTGAAGCGCTCCTCGGCCTTGGCGTTGCCCTTGTTGGCGTCCGGGTGGAACTCGCGGGCGAGCTTCCGGTACGCCTTCTTGATCTCGGCCTCGGTGGCGTCCTTGGGGACGCCGAGGACCTTGTAGTAGTCCTTCTCGATGAAGTCCTTGGTGCTCATCCCCGACGTCCCTCCTCTCGTGCGTCGTCCGTTATCGCGTCAGCCCTCCTCCGGGCCACCGTTCTCCTTGTCCTCACCCTGCTCGGCGTCCGGGGCCGCGCCGGACTCCTCGGCCGGCTTGACCGTCTGCGCGCCGGGCTGGGGCTCGGCCACCGCCACCCGCGCGGGACGGATCGTACGCTCGCCGATCCGATACCCCGGCTGCAGAATCGCCACGCACGTCGTCTCGGTGACGTCCGGTGCGTAGGAGTGCATCAGGGCCTCGTGGATGGTCGGGTCGAAGGACTCGCCCTCCTTGCCGAACTGCTGCAGGCCGAGCTTGGCCACCACGGTCTCCAGCGACTCGGCGACGGACTTGAAACCGCCCACCAGCTCGCCGTGGTCCCGCGCGCGGCCGATGTCGTCGAGCACGGGCAGGAGCTCGGACAGGATGTTCGCGACAGCGACCTCCCGTACCGCGATCCGGTCCCGGTCGACCCGGCGCCGGTAGTTCTGGTACTCGGCCTGGAGCCGCTGCAGATCCGCCGTGCGCTCGCCGAGCGCCGTGCGCACCTGGTCGAGCTGCGCCGTCAGCGCGGCCGACTGGTCCGCTTCACCGGCCGGGGCCGCGCCCTTGTCCTGGGCGGCGGCCTGCGCGGCGTCGTCGGGGGTGTCGGACTGCGGCGGAGGCTGCGGCTGATGCTCCTCGAAGCCGGGGGTCTCCTCCGTCACGCCGCACCGTCCTTGCGCTCGTCGTCGACGATCTCGGCGTCCACGACGTCGTCGTCGGCCCTGGCCTGGCCCGTACCGGCGTCACCGGCACCGCCCGCGGCCTGCGCGGCCTGGGCGTCGGCGTACATGGCCTGGCCGAGCTTCTGGGAGACGGCGGCGACCTTCTCCGTGGCGGTACGGATCTCGGCCGTGTTGTCGCCTCCGGCGGACTCGCCCTTGAGCTGTTCCTTCAGCTCGGCGACGGCGGCCTCCACCTCGGTCTTGATCTCGCCGGGGACCTTGTCCTCGTTGTCCTTGAGGAACTTCTCGGTCTGGTAGACGAGCTGCTCGCCCTGGTTGCGGACCTCGGCGGCCTCGCGGCGCTTGTGGTCCTCCTCCGCGTAGCGCTCGGCCTCCTCGCGCATGCGGTCGACCTCGTCCTTCGGGAGCGAGGAGCCGCCGGTGACGGTCATCTTCTGCTCCTTGCCGGTGCCGAGGTCCTTCGCCGTGACGTGCATGATGCCGTTGGCGTCGATGTCGAAGGACACCTCGATCTGCGGGACGCCGCGCGGCGCCGGCGGCAGACCGGTCAGCTCGAACATGCCGAGCTTCTTGTTGTACGCGGCGATCTCGCGCTCGCCCTGGTAGACCTGGATCTGCACCGACGGCTGGTTGTCCTCGGCCGTGGTGAAGATCTCGGAGCGCTTGGTCGGGATCGTGGTGTTGCGCTCGATCAGCTTGGTCATGATGCCGCCCTTGGTCTCGATGCCGAGGGACAGCGGGGTGACGTCGAGCAGCAGGACGTCCTTGACCTCGCCCTTGAGGACACCGGCCTGGAGCGAGGCGCCGATGGCGACGACCTCGTCCGGGTTCACGCCCTTGTTGGCCTCCTTGCCGCCCGTCAGCTCCTTGACGAGCTCGGCGACCGCGGGCATACGGGTGGAACCACCGACGAGCACGACGTGGTCGATGTCGCTGACGGAGACGCCGGCGTCCTTGATCACGTTGTGGAACGGCGTCTTGCAGCGCTCCAGCAGGTCGGCCGTCAGCTGCTGGAACTGGGCGCGGGTGAGCTTCTCGTCCAGGTGCAGCGGGCCCTCGGCGGACGCCGTGATGTAGGGCAGGTTGATCGAGGTCTCGGTGGACGAGGACAGCTCGATCTTGGCCTTCTCCGCCGCCTCACGCAGACGCTGCAGGGCCATCTTGTCCTTGGACAGGTCCACGCCGTGACCGGCCTGGAACTGCTTGACCAGGTAGTCGACGACGCGCTGGTCCCAGTCGTCACCACCGAGGTGGTTGTCGCCGTTGGTGGCCTTCACCTCGACCACGCCGTCGCCGATCTCCAGCAGCGAGACGTCGAACGTACCGCCACCGAGGTCGAAGACGAGGATCATCTGCTCGTCCTTGTCGAGGCCGTACGCCAGGGCGGCGGCCGTCGGCTCGTTGACGATGCGCAGCACGTTCAGACCGGCGATCTCGCCGGCCTCCTTGGTGGCCTGGCGCTCGGCGTCGTTGAAGTACGCCGGGACGGTGATGACCGCGTCCGTGACCTTCTCGCCGAGGTACGCCTCCGCGTCCCGCTTCAGCTTCTGCAGCACGAAGGCGCTCATCTGCTGCGGGTTGAAGTCCTTGCCGTCGAGGTTGATCTTCCAGTCGGTGCCCATGTGGCGCTTGACCGACCGGATGGTCCTGTCGACGTTGGTCACGGCCTGGCGCTTGGCCACCTCGCCGACCAGCACCTCGCCGTTCTTGGCGAAGGCGACGACGGACGGCGTGGTCCTGGCGCCCTCGGCGTTGGTGATGACGGTGGGCTCGCCGCCTTCGAGAACGCTGACGACGGAGTTGGTGGTGCCCAGGTCGATGCCGACCGCACGTGCCATGGTGAATTCCTCCAGCTGACTTGAGTGGAACGGACTCAAGTGTGCCCGAGGCTCACCGCCGGGTCAACAGACCTGAGCCACATCGACTCAAGACTTATCCATCCCTTATACGCAAGGGTGCTCTGACCTGCGGCGATGTGGATTGCCTGGGCGGAGGAGGCGGGTATTCAAGTTGACGACGAGGCGTCTGCACCCCGGATACGCCGGGTCCGCCGGCCTCCGCGTCGTACGCGATCCGGCCGCGCGGGGCTCCCGCGGCGGACTCTCCCTGGGCGCGGAGGATGCCCCAGAAGGGCTCGCCGCGGAGGCGGGCGCCGGAAGCGCCGGCACGCGCGCGTGGCGGTGCCCCGCCACCGGACGCCTCCGCACGCGCGCGCGTGGCACCCCCGGCGGGAAGGCCCCGGGCCGTGCGCTCCTCCGGGCGCCCGCGGGTGCCGGGCACCCGGGTCTGCCCCCGGGCCCCGGGCGGCCGGGACTGCTCCCGCGTGCCGGGCAGCCGGGACTGGGTGCGCGTACCCGGGAGCGGGGACTGCACGCGGGCGTTGTTCGGTTCGGTCGGGCGCCGCGGCGCGTACGCGGGCACCCGCAGCAGCCCGAGGACGGCCACCAGGGCCGCCCCGGCCACCCACGCCACCGCACTCGGCCCGACCCAGCCCGTATGGACCAGCACCCCGACCAGGACCGCGGCGAAGGTGCCGAGACCGAGCAGGACGGTCGCGCCCGGCGGGGTCGGCCCGAGCCGGCGCAGCCGGTGCGCGAGGTGGTCCGGGCCCCGGCGCAGCAGCGGACGCCCGGCCAGCTTCCGCGACACCAGGACCAGGACGGCGTCGGCGCTCGCCGTGGCGGTGAGCGCGAACAGCACCGCCACGGTGGAGACCGTGTCGTACCCGGTACGGGTGAGCAGGGCCGTGGAGGCGAGCACGAAACCGGTGAACAGCGAGCCGCCGGAGCCGAAGGCCACCCGCGCCGGATGCCAGTTGTGCATCAGGAACCCGGTGAGGGCGGCGGCCAGCACGCTCAGCAGCACCGCGAGGTCGTCCATCACCTCGGCCGCCGCGCACGCGCCCACCCCGAACGCGGTGAGCACCCCCACCGTGCCCGCGAGGCCGTCCGCGTGATCGAGCCCCCGGAAGGCGGCGGCCACACAGGCGATCCAGACGACGGCTGCGATCCCGGCCACGGGCCCGGTCTCGTCGTACGGCACCACGCAGGCCGCCGCGATGGCCGTACCGACGAACAGGAACGGTGTCTTCAGCCGCCACACGTCCGCGGCGGTCCCGAGCAGGGCGACCGCGGCACCCGCGGCGAGCAGCCTGCCCACCCCGTCGCCCAGCGGGGCGGTACCCGTCCAGCCGCCGGCCGCGGCGACCAGGCAGGTGCTGAGCACCACGGCCAGGCCGCCGAGCAGTGGCAAGGGGCGTGCCCGCCTCCTGCGGTCGACGAGGCCGAGCCGAAGCGCGAGCACTCGGAGCAGCGCCGAGAGCAGGGCGGCGAGGAGGAGGGCGGTGATGGCGGTGGCGATCCCGTATAGCACGGTTCTTAAATTAGGGGTATATGGGGCGATCGGGTGCGAATAACACGAACGGCACGCGACCGGATCCCCGGGCGGGCCTCCCGTACCCCCGGACGGCCCCCACGAGGGCTTCCAGCGACCCAGATCACCCCGCGCCCGGCTGCATTGCGTCAGAAGATGGGGGTAGTCTCAAACGGACTACATAAGTTACCGCTCAGTAATTTCGAGGCCGCCTCAGGAGCCCCCATGCAACTCGCCGCGATCATCGTGTCGCTGGTCCTGACCGTGGTCGGCGTCGCGCTGCTCGCCCGTGCCATCGGCCAGTTCGTCCGGTACTTCAAGCTGGGCCAGCCCGTACCCGCCGGCACCCGTAGCGACAACCCCTACCAGCGCAGCGTGACCCTGGTGCGGGAGTTCCTCGGCCACACCCGGATGAACCGCTGGGGCATCGTGGGCGTCGCCCACTGGTTCGTGGCCATCGGCTTCCTGACGCTGCCGCCCACCCTCGCGCAGGCCTTCGGCCAGTTGTTCCGGGCCGACTGGACGCTGCCGGTCATCGGCGACTTCCTGCCGTTCGAGATGTACATCGAGTTCATCGGCGTGATGACCGTCCTCGGCATCGCCGTGCTCATGGCGATCCGGCTGCTGAGCCTGCCGTCCCGGCCCGGCCGCAAGTCCCGCTTCGCCGGTTCCAAGGCCGGGCAGGCGTACTTCGTCGAGTACGTCATCCTCACCATCGGCCTCGCGATCTACGTCCTGCGCGGTCTTGAGGGCGCGCTCCACCACGTGGGGCACTACGAGGCCGGTTACTTCGCCTCGTACCCGCTGGTGCTCGCCTTCAAGGGCCTGTCGGCCGGCACCCTGCAGAACCTGGTCTACCTGACCGCGATGATCAAGATCGGCACGTCCTTCGTGTGGATGATCGTGGTCTCCCTGAACACCAACATGGGCGTGGCCTGGCACCGCTTCCTGGCCTTCCCGAACATCTGGTTCAAGCGCGAGGCCACCGGCGGTACGGCCCTCGGCGCCCTTCAGCCGATGACCTCCGGCGGCAAGCCGATCGACTTCACCGACCCCGGCGAGGACGACGTCTTCGGCGTCTCCCAGGTCGAGCAGTTCTCCTGGAAGGGCCTGCTGGACTTCTCCACCTGCACCGAGTGCGGCCGCTGCCAGTCGCAGTGCCCGGCCTGGAACACCGGCAAGCCGCTCTCCCCCAAGCTGCTGATCATGTCGCTGCGCGACCACGCGCACGCGAAGGCGCCGTATCTGCTGGCCGGCGGCGGCAAGACCATGGAGGGCGAGGAGAAGGCGTCCGAGGAGCAGCTGAAGGACGTCCCGGCGTCCGCGCTCGCGGAGGCCGAGCGCCCGCTGATCGGAACGCTGGAGGCCGGCGCCGACAACGCCTTCGCCGGCGGCGTCATCGACCCGGACGTGCTGTGGTCCTGCACCACCTGCGGCGCCTGCGTCGAGCAGTGCCCGGTCGACATCGAGCACGTCGACCACATCGTCGACATGCGCCGCTACCAGGTCATGATCGAGTCCTCGTTCCCGTCCGAGGCGGGCACGATGCTCAAGAACCTGGAGAAGAAGGGCAACCCCTGGGGCCTGGCCAAGAAGCAGCGCCTTGAGTGGACCAAGGAGGTCGACTTCGAGGTCCCGGTCGTCGGCAAGGACATCGAGGACCTCTCCGAGGTCGAGTACCTGTACTGGGTCGGCTGCGCCGGCGCCCTGGAGGACCGCGCCAAGAAGACCACCAAGGCCTTCGCGGAGCTGCTGCACATCGCGGGCGTGAAGTTCGCGATCATGGGCGGCGACGAGAAGTGCACCGGTGACTCCGCACGCCGCCTGGGCAACGAGCCCCTGTTCCAGGAACTCGGCATGGAGAACGTCGCCACGCTGAACATGGCCTTCGGCGAGGAGACGGACGACGACGGCAACGTCACGCCCGAATCCAGGAAGCCGAAGTCGGCGAAGAAGATCGTCGCCACCTGCCCGCACTGCCTCAACACGCTCGGCAACGAGTACCCGCAGCTCGGCGGCGACTACGAGGTCATCCACCACACCCAGCTCCTCCAGCACCTGGTGGACGAGGGCAGGCTGGTCCCGGTCACCCCGGTCGAGGGCATCATCACCTACCACGACCCCTGCTACCTGGGCCGCCACAACAAGATCTACACGCCTCCGCGCGAGATCATCGGCAAGGTCCCGGGCCTCAGGAACGAGGAGATGCACCGCCACAAGGAGCGCGGCTTCTGCTGCGGCGCCGGCGGCGCCCGGATGTGGATGGAGGAGCGGATCGGCAAGCGCATCAACGACGAGCGCGTCGACGAGGCTCTTTCGCTGAACCCGGACATCATCTCGACGGCCTGCCCGTTCTGCCTGGTCATGCTCACGGACTCGGTCAACGGCAAGAAGGCCGCATCCGACAGCGGCTCCGCCGCGGGCGGCAAGGCCAAGGAGTCCGTCCAGGTCGTGGACGTCGCCCAGCTGCTGCTTGACTCCGTCAGGACGCCGGTCGACCCGGCGGGCGAGGCGGCCGACGAGACCGAGCCGGAGCCCGAGCCGGTGAAGTAGGCGCCGGCCGGCGCACGACCGGGCGGCATGGTCGTCCACCGTCCGACGCCCCCGTGCCCGTACGGGCACGGGGGCGTCGCCGTGTTTCCAGGAGCGGTCTCCGCAAGCAGGCTCCGGGAGCGCTACGCGCTCTTGGGCGCGGCCTGCTGCACGACCTCGAAGGACCACAGGGTGGAACCGCTGGCCGCGGGCTTCGGCCGCTCCCCTCCCTCCCCCGCGCCGGTGCCCTGGTGCGCGGACTTCATCGGCCCCTCCATCCAGGCCTGGAACGACTCCTCGTCACGCCAGCGCGTGTAGACGAGATAGGTGTCGGTGCCCTCGACAGGGCGCAGGAGCTCGAACCACTCGAACCCGTCGGAGTTCTCGACCGCGTGCGCCCGGGAGGCGAACCGCTTCTCCAGCGTCTCGCGCTGCTCGGCGGGCACGGTCAGTACGTTGATCTTGACTACGCTCATGGTCCCATCCTGCCCGGTGGCCCCCGGGCCGCCACTCAGCGCCTCCGTGATCCGGGAGGCGAACCGGGAGCTCCCGCCCGGCGCCTCGGACCGCCCCGTGGACACCCCTGAGAAACGCCCGGAAAGCCCCTTAGGGGATGTCACAGCTCGGACCCAAAGCCCTGCCGGAACACCCGCTCCCGCACGGGATTCGGCGGGCTCGGGTACGTTCGATGACGTGGCTGGATTCAGGAGCGGACGCGGCGACCGGAACGACCGGGCCCCGCAGGCGCGGACCCAACGACCTCCGTACGGGCAGCAGGCACCCCAGGCCCCCTCGTACGGCTATCCCCCGGCGCAGCAGCCGTACCCGCAGCAGCGGCCGCCGTACGGAGGCGGGGGCGCCCAGTGGCCCCGGGCCGACGGCGGTGGCTACGGCGAGCCGGAGTACTTCGGCGGCGGCCACCCGCAGGGCGCACCCGATCCGTACACGGCCGACAACCCCGGCCACACCCAGGCCTTCGCGGTCGGCGAGGACCCGTACAACCAGAGCGGGACCTACCGCGCGGGCTCGGCGCCGGCCGGTCCGATCGGCCCCCGGCTGCACTGGACGGACCTGCTGCGGGGCATAGTCCTGTCCCCCAACCAGACCTTCCTCCGGATGCGCGACTACACGATGTGGGGCCCCGCCCTCATCGTGACGTTCCTCTACGGGCTGCTCGCGGTCTTCGGCTTCGACGGCGCCCGCGAGGAGGCCATCCACGCCACCCTCACCAACGCGATCCCGATCGTCCTGATCACCGCCGTGGCGCTGGTGCTCAGCGCCTTCGTCCTCGGTGTGGTCACCCACACCCTGGCCCGCCAGCTCGGCGGCGACGGGGCCTGGCAGCCCACGGTGGGCCTGTCCATGCTGATCATGTCGGTCACGGACGCGCCGCGTCTGCTCGTCGCGATGTTCCTCGGCGGCGACGCGGGCTTCGTCCAGCTACTCGGCTGGGCCACCTGGATCGCGTGCGGCGCACTGCTGACCCTCATGGTCAGCCGCTCCCACGACCTGCCCTGGCCCAAGGCGCTGGGCGCCTCGGCGATCCAGCTGATCGCCCTGCTGTCGATCGTGAAGCTCGGCACGTTCTGACGCTCCGGCGTCCCAGCGGCCCACCAGCACACAAGGGGCCCGGCGATGCGCCGGGCCCCTTGCTTCGTCTCAGCTGGTCTCAGCTGGTCTCGGCTCGTCAGAGCTTGCCGCCGATCTCGCAGGCCCGGCACGGCGGCTGCCCGCAGGTGCACTGCATGACGGCTTCGACGACGCCACGGTCGTGGTAGAGGCACTCGTCCTTGCAGGTGTGGCGCGGTATGAACCCCGCCGGAATCTCGCCGGGCCACGGCTCGTGACCGTCCCGGCAGCGGGCGAACCGCTCGGGGTCGGTGGAGTGCAGCTCGTGCATGCCCGAGCGTGCGTTGTCCTCCAGCTCCCGCACTCGCTCCACCAGGCTCTTCAGCTCGGCGGCGATGCTGGCGTACTGGTCGGTGCCGGTCCTCACGTGTGCGGCCCGCAGGGCCATCGCCGCGTTGCCCAGAAACCTGCCGGCGTCCTGCAGGTCGGTCACGTGATGCAACTGAATGCCGTTCACGCCTCGTACCCACACGGCGTCCATGTTGCTCACCGATCCGCCCTCCTTGGCTTTCTGCGAGACAGTATGCGCGGCGCCGGTGCCTCCGCATAAGGAAAATCAATCTATTTACCGAAACTAAAGGTCTCGGTCGCGGCCGTCCAGCAAAATCCGGAGTGAGCCGCCTCACTCCGCCCCTCATAATGGATCTTCCACCGGCCCCCTCGCGGCACCTGAATGATCAACGCGGCCGCACGATCATGCGCCGGTGCGCACTTCACGGGCTGCCGGAGCAGGAGAGAGGGCGGGCGACCCCTCCCCGACTTGACACGCCCATTGGCGAGACGTCTCCTTGAAGAGAGGAAACAGTTGCGGCACACGCTTTTCCAGCGCACCGCACACTCGGGTTCGTGGGCGTCCAGCCGATTTCCGGAGCGATAATGGCCACTTACGAATATCTGTGCGACCATTGCGGCCCCTTCGATGTGAAATTGACGATCGGAACGGCACCCAGGACGCATGGTTGCCCTTCTTGCACGAACGCTGCGAGGCGCTTGTACTCCGCGCCCGGCCTGAAGACGACCTCGACGAATGCGTCCGCCGCCCTCCGCGAACGGGAGGAGCAGGCCCGCGAGGCCCCGGCAGTGGTTTCTGAAGTGCCGCTGCGCGCAAGGCCGGAGCGGCGACCGCACCCCGCGCTCTCGCGGCTGCCGCGTCCCTGACTGTCTTCACCCCACGCGGAGTCAGGAGGTGCGTCGCGGTGGGAAATGTGGGACTCCTCTTTGTCGGCGCAGTGCTCTACATAAACGGGTTGCTGCTCCTCGGCAAGGTCGACGGCCGGGCAGGCGCAATACTCAACCTGTTCGTAGGCGCATTGCAGGTACTGACGCCGACCTATCTAATCTTCACCGCCGACGGCGACCCGAAGAAGATCCTGGCGGCCTCCGGCCTCTACTTGTTCGGCTTCACCTACCTCTACGTGGGTATCGGCTTGCTGGCCAATCTTGACACCACCGGGGTCGGCTATTACTCATTGTTTGTGGCAATTTGCGCCCTGGGATATTCGTTCGCCAATTTCCACCTCCTGAAGGACTACCCCTTCGGGGTCATCTGGCTCTACTGGGCCTTGCTGTGGTTCCTGTTCTTCCTGCTGCTCGGTCTCAAGATGGATCACCTCACGACCTATACGGGCTGGGTCACAGCGATCGAGGGCTGGGTCACCGGTGCCATTCCCGCGGCGCTGCTGCTCTCCGGCTACTGGAAGCACCCGACCGAGACCGCCATCGCCCTGGGAGTGTTCGGCGTGCTGATGTTCGTGGGGCTGTGGCCGCGCACCCGTGGAACGCCGCAGCCGACCCGAGCCGCTCCGCCGGCCGGCAGCGCGGGTGCTCCGACGTCACCGGATCAGAAGTGAGGAGTTGTCATGCCCGAAATTCTCTTCAATGTGGACCAGAGCAAGTCGATGCGTGAGCAGGACGTTCCAGGACACAACAGGTGGCACCCCGACATCCCCAACGCCACCATGGTGAAGCCGGGAGCGGAGTTCCGGATCGAGTGCCGCGACTGGACCGACTGCCAGATCGGCGACAACGACTCCGCCAACGACGTGCGCGACATCGACCTGACCATCCCTCACATGCTCAGCGGGCCGATCGGCGTGGAGGGCGCCGAACCCGGCGACCTGCTCGTCGTCGACATCCTCGACCTCGGTCCCGTGCCGCAGCAGCGTGGCGACGCGGCGGGCCAGGGCTGGGGCTACACCGGCATCTTCGCCAAGAGCAACGGCGGAGGCTTCCTGACCGACTACTTCCCGGACTCGTACAAGGCCATCTGGAACTTCCACGGCCAGCAGGCGGTCTCCCGCCACCTGCCCGGCATCCGCTACACCGGAATCACCCACCCCGGTCTGTTCGGAACGGCTCCGTCCGCCGAGATGCTCGCCCGCTGGAACAGGCGCGAGAAGGCACTGATCGACACCGACCCGAACCGGGTCCCGCCCCTCGCCGTACCCCCGGACGCCACCCACGCGCTCGCCGGCACGGCCACCGGGGACGTCGCCACCCGCATCGCCGAGGAAGGCGCACGTACGGTGCCGGCCCGTGAGAACGGCGGCAACCAGGACATCAAGAACATGACCCGCGGCTCGCGGGCCTTCTTCCCCGTGTACGTCAAGGACGCCAAGCTCTCCGCGGGCGACCTGCACTTCAGCCAGGGCGACGGAGAGATCAGCTTCTGCGGCGCCATCGAGATGGGCGGTTTCATCGACTTCCATGTCGAACTGATCAAGGGCGGCATGGAGAAGTACGGCATCACCACCAACCCGGTGTTCATGCCCGGTAACGTCGAGCCGCGCTACACGGAGTTCATCAGTTTCATCGGTGTCTCCGTCGACCACGACACGGACACCAACTTCTACATGGACGCCACGCTGGCCTACCGGCGGGCATGCCTCAACGCCGTCGAGTACTTCAAGAGGTTCGGCTACAGCGGAGAGCAGGCCTACCTGCTGCTCGGCTCCGCGCCCATAGAGGGACGCATCAGCGGCATCGTGGACATCCCCAACGCCTGCTGCTCGCTGTACGTCCCCACCGCCATGTTCGACTTCGACGTCCGGCCGTCCGCCGCCGGCCCGATGAAGGCCGACCGCGGCCAGGCCGCGCTGACCAGCGCCTGACCCACCCCTGACCGGACCAAGCACAGGTACGGCCCCGCAGCAGGCGCTGCGGGGCCGTACTGCGCTCCATGGCGCTCGATGCGGTCCTCGCTACAGGGCGTCCTTCGAGGGCGTGATCGGCGTGCCGGCCTTGCGGCACGGAGGAAGCACGGACCACGGGAAGTTGATCCAGTCGTCGGTGCGCTTCCAGACGTACTCGCACTTCACGAGCGACTGGGACTTCTCGTAGATGACGGCGCTGCGCACCTCGGCGACGGTGTCCAGGCAGAAGTCGCGGACCAGCTTGAGCGTCTTGCCGGTGTCGGCGACGTCGTCCGTGATCAGGACCTTCTTGTCGGAGAAGTCGATCACGTTGGGCACGGGCGCGAGCATGACGGGCATCTCGAGCGTGGTCCCGACGCCGGTGTAGAACTCGACGTTGACCAGGTGGATGTTCTTGCAGTCGAGGGCGTAGGCGAGTCCACCGGCGACGAAGACACCGCCGCGCGCGATGCTGAGCACGATGTCCGGCTCGTACCCGTCGTCGGCGATGGTCTGCGCGAGTTCGCGCACGGCGGTGCCGAAGTCCTCGTAGCTGAGGTTCTCTCGTATCCCGGTCATGTCGTGGCTGCCCCTCACACCTGCGTGCGGTGGAAGTTGAGGTAGGAGCGGGAGGCGGTGGGCCCGCGCTGCCCCTGGTACCGGGAACCGTAGCGTTCACTGCCGTACGGGGCCTCGGCGGGCGAGCTGAGCCGGAACAGGCACAGCTGCCCGATCTTCATCCCGGGCCAGAGCTTGATCGGCAGGGTCGCGAGGTTCGACAGCTCCAGGGTCACGTGCCCGGAGAAGCCGGGGTCGATGAACCCGGCGGTGGAGTGGGTGACAAGCCCGAGCCGCCCCAGCGAGCTCTTGCCCTCGAGCCGGGAGGCGAGGTCGTCGGGAAGCGTGATGACCTCGTACGTCGACGCGAGGACGAACTCCCCCGGATGCAGGATGAACGGTTCGTCGCCCTCCGGCTCGACGAGCCGGGTGAGGTCCGGCTGCTCGACGGAGGGGTCGATGTGGGGGTAGCGGTGGTTCTCGAACACCCGGAAGTAGCGGTCGAGCCGCACATCGATGCTCGACGGCTGCACCATGGATTCGTCGAAGGGATCGATCCGCACCCGCCCGGCGTCGATCTCGGCCCGGATGTCCTTGTCTGAGAGAAGCACGTAGCGAGGATACGCAAGGCGCGCGGAGCCCCCACAATCAGGACGACTCCACGCGCCGGTACCGCGTTGCTGCCGCTACCGCTTCTGCAGTCCCACAGGCACCACGCTGCGGAGCCTGGCACACCGTGGACACCTCATGAGCCGGCCGGGGCCGAGCCGCTCGGCCTGCTGCATCGGGAACGAAGCGGTGCTGAACACGTGCCCCTCGGCACAACGGACGACGGTGCGCTCCATCAAGTCCCTTAAGTCCCTTCCCCAGAACCGCGTCTGGCCTCTCGCCGCCTGACGACAAAAGCCACAGTACGGGATCAAAGAGACGTGCCACCAGACGGCACTCCGGCCCCACAGGACCCCAGCCGCACACCCCCACCGTACGCCCCAACTCCGGTTCCCCGCAGCGCCGCTCCCCCCTTTGAAACGCACACCGGCCCCACGGTTCGGGCACCGGGGGCCGGGGATGAGGTACAGTGAGCGCCGGACCCGAACTTCGGTCGGCGTCTTACGCGGGTGTAGTTTAATGGTAGAACATCAGCTTCCCAAGCTGAGAGCGCGAGTTCGATTCTCGTCACCCGCTCCATGCGAAACCCCCAGGTCAGAGACCCGGGGGTTCTTTGTTGTCTGAACCAGGGGATGGGTGCCGCACCACAACCGCACCATTAGTTCTCGGACGGCTCCACCCTGTGGTGCGCGGGATCGTTCTTGTGGTCCTTCGCACGTTCGGCGCGTACAAGGTCGTCGAGCCCGGCGGCTACCTCCCGTTGCCGGTCCTCGTCGGAGTGCTGGTAGATCAGCGCCGCCTTCTCGGAGGACTGGCCGGCGCGCACCATCGTGTCCCGGAGGGTGGCGCCCGAGCGGGTCGAGAGGGTGTGCCCGGTGTGCCGGAGGTCGTAGAAGCGGAAGCCGTCCGGAAGACCGGCGACCGCGCGAGCCCGACGCCACTTCCGCCCGAACGAGGTGCGCCGGAAGGCCGCGCCCTTCTCCCCCACGAAGACCAGCCCATCGGGCCCCTTCTCGGCGAACCAGTCGAGGTGCCGCTTCACCTCCTTCTGCAGGAAGGCCGGGAGGACGACGACACGAGCGCCCGCATCGGACTTGGTCGGTCCGGGAGCCCGCTTGCCATTGGTCCGCTCAGGCTCGGCGACCCGCACGCGGATCACGAGGTTGTCGAGGTCGACGTCACGGCGACGGAGGCCGGCCAGCTCCTCGGGCCGCATCGGACCGTACGCGCCGAGGTAGACCATGAGCCGCCAGCGGATGCCGATCGCGTCGGCGAGCGCGTCGACCTGGGCGACGGTGGCGATACGACGCTCGGTGGCGGACTCCTTGCCCGCGCCCTTGATCCGGCACGGGTTGCGGGTGATCAGGTCGTCGTCGACGGCTGTCTCGAGGATGCCCTTGAGGAGGCGGTACGCCTTGGCGACGGTTGTCTTGGCTTTGGTGGTGCGGAGCCGTTCGGCTCGCCACTCGCGTACGCGAGGTGCGGTGATCTCGTCCAGGTCGAGTCCGCCGAACGTCGGGAGGATGTGCAGGCGGAGCAGGTGCCGGTACAGGTCCTCCGTCCGAACGGCCAACTCTCTCTCCTCGACCCACTTCTCGGCGTAGACGCCGAGGTTGACCGCCCCGACGTCAGGAGCACGCCAGTCCCCGCGGCTGAGGTCCGCCTCGACCTGGGACAGCCAGATCTCGGCGTCCCTCTTGGTCTGGAAGGTCTCGCCCGCGCGGATGCGCTCACCGTCGGGCCCGAGGTACGACGCCGTCCAACTCCCGGACCGGTACTGCCGTACAGCACCGAAGCGCCGGCGCCTGCCCTTCTTGTTGGCCATCAGGCAGCCCTCCGCAGGGCCGTACGGCGGAGCCTCACCGGTTCCACGGTGTGGGCGGCGATGTAGTCGCGCACGGCACTCTCGGGAACGCGGACATGACGGCCGACCTTGACGTACCGGATGCGCCGTTCCTCGATGAGCCGCCGAGGAAAGCGGACGGTCGTCCCCAGCAGCTCGGCGACCTGATCCACGGACAGATAGCGGTCGTTCATGTGGTCGGCTCTCCTTCTGTTCCGGGAGCGGGTTCGAGGGTGGCGGCGAGCCAGCTTTCAGCGGCGGAGAGGCCGGTTCCGGCGAAGACCCAGTGCGCGAGGACGAGCGTCGTGTCATGGCCGGTGTCGACGACCGGGGCGGCTTGGGCGCGGCGCCATTCGGTGCGTGCTTCGCGGAGGGCGCCGAGGGTGGTGGAGTAGCGGCGGGACTTGGTGGAGAAGTGGCCGCGGAAACCGAGCATGTGGGCCCAGGCCCGCAGGCGGAGGTCTGCCAGCTCGGGGCGTGCGCCCAGGGCCCAGGCAGTACGGATCACGTGCCGGGCGTGTTCGGTGATCCGCGCTTGCGCCAGCTCGGCGAGGAAGCGCAACGGCCGGTCGAGGGTGCCGGTCGCTGTCTCGGCCCCCTTGGTGGCGTACTTGGCGACGTAGGCCGCGACGGCCCGCTCGGTCAGGTCGTCGTCGCCGTCGAAGTCGGCGGAGCGGATCGGGCGGACGTCGAGTTGGCGGCCGAAGACGAAGGTGTGCGGCCGGCCGTCAACCTCCGGGCCGTCGACGCGGGCGGCGGCAGCGGCAGCGCGGATGGCGTCGGTCAGCAGCTCGGCCGTTGCCCAGGCCGGGGGTACGGTCTCGCCGCCTTCCGGGCCGTCGAGGCGGATGACCGCGTGGAAGTGGACGGCGCCGCGCTTCTGGTACTCGGCCACCTTGGCGAAGGAGACGCGCGCGTGGTCGCGGAAGGCCCGTTGGGTGAGTCCGGCTCGCTTGGCGGCTTCCCGGCGGAGGTAGATCGAGAAGCGCTGCCAGAGGGCCCCGGCGTGCGCGTTCCAGAGAACGGCCGCTTCGTAGTCGTAGGCGTCCGGGTCAAGGGGTGTGCCCAGGGCCGGGTCCTGATCGTCGTGGCGGATGCCGCAGCGGCAGGGGCGTCCGCTGGAGGGGCGGTTGTGGACCGGGCCGAAGCTGGGGGCGGTGAAGGTGGCGAAGACGCGCGGGTGCGTGGCGACCTGTTCCGGGGTGCCCTTGCCGCCGCGGAGACCGGCGGTGATCAGGTGGTAGGTGTCGCGGCGGTAGGTCTCGGCGCAGGCCGGGCACCGGGTGGCCCGGCGGTTGTTGCAGCGGACGAGAAGCTGGCCGGCGGGGAGGGTGGCGGAGTCGAGGTGGTGCAGGGTGCGGCCGATCTCACCGGTCGTGATGTCGATCTCGTACTCGGTGCGGTGGCCGTCGAGGCGTACCGGGCGAGTACAGCCGCCCAGGCCGGACAGTTGGCGGGCCAACTCGGGCATGGTGCCCAGCGAGGCCAGCATGGAGAGTTCCGCCAGCGGGGGCGGAGTCTGCCGGGTGATGATGGGAGTTCCTTTCGGCTGCTTTGACGGTTGGGAGGGGCGGCCCCGGGGCGGCGGGATGCTTGGCGGCGTTTGCCGCCCCGGCGGCCGGTCAGCGCTTGTTCGCGCCGTTGACGAGGGAACGCAGGACCACGGCGGCGATGGCCACGGACACGGCCGAGACGGCGAGGGCCGCCAGGAGCGCGGTGAGCACGACGCCGACGACGGTCACCGCGGCGACGGCGCCAACCCAGGGGGCGAGGGTGCGGCCGGCCGAGGGCGCCGGGACGTGGCTGTGCTGGGCGCTGACGATGTGCGACGTGGGCTGAGTCGGGATGTCGGGCAGCTTGGGGCGGAGCACGGCGTATCTCCTCGTCAGTCGTGGGTGCCGTTGACGACGTCGACGCCGGAGCGGGTGCCGGAGTCGATGGCCGGTGCGAGGAAGGTCCGGGAGAGCAGGAAGCCGAACAGCGCGATCACGACGACGATCCAGACGCGGACGCCGAGGAACTTGATCGCGCCCCACGCGATGAGGCCCAGGACCAGGACGAGCGGCAGTGAAACAGTCACGGAAGCTCCCTCAGCGGACGTTGCAGCGGTGGGTGCGGGCGGCGAGTTCGGCGGCGGTGCGGCTGTCGTAGTCGGCTGAGAAGCCGCAGCGCGGAGCGGTACAGGCCGCGGTGTGCTTCTCGCGGCCCCGGCCGTCGTAGTACGTGGCGACCTGCACGGGGCCGATGCGGACGAGTCGGCGAAAGCGCGGGTTCGCGGGCATCAGGGCAGCTCCCTCGATTCCGGGTGGCTCTCGCCGGTGAAGTCGGCGACGTGGTCGAGCAGCCACCGCCGGATCTCCTCGCTCTCGTACTCGTCGGCGGTGAGGATCACGGGTTCGGCGATGAGCATTGCTTCGGTGAGGCGGTTCTGACGGGTCAGCTCGGCGGCCCGGTTGAGCGCGCGGAGCGTGGACGGACGCACGGTGGGATGTCCTCCGGGTCAGGTGAGGTGGTGGGTGGTGATGGCTTCAGCGAGCCGCAACGGGACGCCGAGGCGGGCGCGCAGGGTCGAGGTGTCGATGGCTGTCCCGGTCCGGGCCCGGTGTTCGTCGGCGACCTTGCGGGCGAGAGCGACGAGTGCAGGGGGAACGGGCGCGGTAGCAGGAGCGGAGGCCGAAGCCCCGGAAGCACTGTTGTCTGCCGGGACCGGTTCTGGTGACGGCGCGGATGTCTGTGTGCGTGAGCCGTGGGCGAGCAGGGTTCCGCCGAGGAAGGCGACCGCGGGCCATCCGGCGACGAGGATGCGCAGCCAGGCCGGTACGTCGTCCATGTCGAGGAGGCCGGCGGTCGCGACGTTCGCACCGAGCGACGCGGTCAGGGCGACGGCGAACCAGCACCAGGCGGCCGGCTTCGATCCGCCGTTGCGGAGCCGGTGCCAGGCAGCGACGAGGAGCAGGTCGACGGAGACGGGGTAGGCCCACGCCTTCCATCCGTCCTGTCCCGCAGCGGCGGCGAGGTCGTGCAGATGGGCGAAGGACAGGGCCCCGGCGATGACGGCTTGGACCAGGACCGCGTCCGCACGGAGAGCGGGGCGGGCCATCAGGACGACTCGCCAGGGTGGTCCGGGCCGTCTTCGGGGTCGTAGCCGGGCGGGAAGATGCCCGGCGGCGGCTCCGGAAGGGACACGGCCAGGGACTGAGCCACGGCTTCGACGAACTTCTCGTCGGCGCCCGACGTGTCGGCGTAGAGGGCGAGTTGGCCCAGTAAGAAGACGGTCCGGGTGAAGTCTTCGCAGTCAGGGCACATGGCAGCGCTCTCCTTCCTTTGGGCATGACGGGGTAGGGACTTGGCGCGTGACGGTCGCGCCGACCGTGGAGGTGGAGGTGTGGCTACTCGGTCATCGGCTGCGAACGGCTCGGTGATTCGGTGGACTTCACCGACTGCACGGGCGGTGCGGAAGGCCGGAAGGGCGAGAGGGCCGGTACGTCGGGAGCGAAGTGGGCCGCAGCGCGGCAGGTGGCCGCAGCGTCGGCGAGGGAGAGATGCGGGGTGCGGATGCGGGACCAGCCGCCCGAGGTGTCACCCACGACGGCCAGGCCGGGCCGCTCGGAGGCGATCGAGCACGCGGCCCAGACGGCTTCCGGAGCGATGTCCCCGAGTGCCATCTTGGCCGACGCCTCGTCGTTGACACGGTGGCAGACACGGCCGGTGAGCTGTGCACGGAGCATGGTCGCGCCCTTACCCAGCTCGGCGCCGAAGCGCTGGCCGCAGACCTCCAGGTAGATGCCGGCCGCGCGGCCGAGCTGGGCGAGGCGGATGAGGTGGGTCACCATCTCGTCGCGCCGTTCCTCTTCCTTCCGCGTGGCGACGAGGAAGAGTTCCGCCACCTCATCGACGAACAGCACGATGGGCGCCGGGCGTTCGGTGTCCGGCAGGCCCCAGATGTCGGAGGTGATCAGTTCGTCCGGGGTGCCCGGGGCGATGCCCTGCCGGGCCTTGATCAGGTCGTATCGGTCCTCCATTTCCTTCACGAGCACCGGCAGCAGCTCGGCCGCCTGGTCGGGGTCGGTCGCCAGCGCCGACAGCCGGGCGGCGAACGGCGCCAGTTCGACACCGCGCTTGCAGTCGATGCCGACCAGGACCACCGGCTGCGTGGCCAGTCCGGCGAGCAGGTTCCGCAGGTACATGGACTTGCCCGAGAGCGTGGCGCCGAGAACCAGCTCATGCGGTACGGCACGGTAGTCACGGACGTACGGAGTCGCGTCCTCCCGCAGGGCCACCGGCACTTGGAGTAGTCCTGGGCCCGTACGACCGCGGGGCATCCGTACCTTCCGGAGGACGTCGAAGCCGACGAGCCGCAGTTCGACGACTCCGGGCTTGATGTCCCGGACGTGCACGGCATGGACGCCCCAGGCGTGCCGAAGCCGTTCGGTCGAGGCCGCCACGTCCGCCGGCTCCTGTCCGGGAGCCAGGCGCAGCCGCATGCGCAGGCCTGTCGAGGTGGGCCGGATGAGCCCCCGGCGGGGCGGGACCGGCCGGACCTCCCGTCGGGTGGTGGCCCGGACGGCCAGGGTCCGCCAGCGCGGCGGCTCGACGGTCAGGCCGCAGGCGTCCATGGTCGAGGAGTACGAGGCCAGCAGCCGGGCCACCGACAGCGGCAGCCCGACCGTGGACCAGTACGCCGCGGGGTGAGCGTGTCGGACGTAGGCCGCGCCGCCTATCGCGGCGAGCGACCCACCCAGCTCGGCCACCGTCCCAAGGTCCGCCACGGCGATCAGCCCGCCTGAGCCATCGGGAAGGCACCGGGGGCAACGGCGGTGGCCCGGTAGGCGATGCCGTGCCGCTGCTGCCCGTTGAACACGCTTTCCCAGGGCCGGGCCACCAGCCCCGGCAGGGCGACCGGAGCACCGACGGTCAGCCCCTCCGAGACCCCGCTTTCGGGGATGGTGACCTGGATCAGCGACGACTCGCCCTCGTCGATGTAGACGACGCCGACGGTCATCAGGGCCTCACCGCTCACGGCGTCCTTGGCAATCTCGCCGGTCTGCCGGTCACGGACCTTCGGTGCCGGTGCTTCGGTGAGCAGGATCGTGGCGGTCGAGGCGTCAACGCGGATAACACGCACTGAGATGTCTCCTTCTGAGTCGATCAACTCGCACCTGACAAGTTGACTTAGCAAGTTCGAAACTAGGGATGCCAAGTTGACTTGTCAAGCCACTTGTGAGGGTGAGTTGAGGGGGCGTCAGGCGGCTTAGTTCAAGCGGTAGGTGTCTTCCAGCTCCTGCCGATCGGCAGGAAGGAGCACGTCAGAGACCTGGAGCGCCTGGCCGGAGGCATCGCAGGCGATGACGAGGACGCTCAGGACGGGGACGCCGTCCGGAAGCCCCAGCAACTCAGCTTCGGCAGCGTCGGGCAGCCGGGCGGACACCCGCTCCGTGACATGGTCGAAGCGAATCTTCTTACGCGTCTCCAGGTGCTCGCGCACGCCGGACGCCAACGCGTCACCGTCGGCCAGATCGGTTCCGTCGACCAGGCCGGCGGGGAAGTACGACGAGACGAGCTCGACCGCTTCGCCGTCCTCTTCGACCAAGAGCCGACGACGGAGCACCTTGGCACTCTTGGGCAGCCCGAGAGCCGAGGCCACACGCGGCGGGACCGCCGCTTCCCCGACATCGACCAGGCGCCCAGGGGTCTGCGACTCGTCGCGCGTCAGAGCGTCGAGCCCGCGCCGATCCTTGCTCTCGACGACCGCGGGACGTCCGCGCACGATCGTCCCGTAGCCCTGCCGGGACTCCAGCCAGCCGTCCCGCTTCAACAGCTCCAGCGCTCGCACGACCGTGGGGCGGGACATCCCGAACGCCTGCACCAACTGGTTCTCACTGGGAACCCGTGTACCAGGCGCGTACGTGCCGTCCTCGATACGACGTTGGATCGTCTGCGCGAGGCGCACGTACTTGGGTGCCTCCACTTCATACGCCATGAACGCCGCCGTCTGTCGAGATTGGCCAAGTCAACCAGTCAACCAGACTAGCGACTATGCGCGTGCGGCAGTAGAAGTGGGGCAGGTCCGGCTCATGAAGGCCAGGCATCGGCCATCACGAAGGAGACGACCGTTCCCCCGAAGCGGCTCGGCCCGGAGTGCCAGGATTCGGCGATGGAGTCGACCAGGAGCAGACCGCGTCCGTGCGCGTCGTCGGCGTCCGGCCGACGGAGACGCACGCTCGCCGGGAATCCCGGATTGTGCACCTCCACCCGCAGCGAAGTCCCCTCCCGGAACCACTCCACCCGTACGAGCCACTGCTCGTCCGACCGTCCGCAGCGGATCGCGTTGGTCACCAGCTCCGAAATCATCAGCATGCAGTCGTCGACCGAGCAGAGCGGGTTGTACGGGGCGATGAACTTGCGGAACCAGCGCCGGGCCCGGGGTACGGACTCCGGAGTCGGATGCAAGGTCATCGCCCCGAGTCGGGGCGAGTCCTCGCAGGGGTAGCGGTCGATCGTGTAGGTCATCCGCGCTCACTCCTTGCCGCTGCCGTCGCAGTCGAGGCAGCGCCGCTTCGATGTGGCACGAGTCCGGTCATCGGTCGTGGCCAGAGCCGCCGCCGTGCGCGAACCGACGCGTTTCCAGCCGCGCCCCCGGCATCCCCGGCAGGCTAAGCGCGTGCCCTGATCCGGCCGCTGACTCGTCACGCCGTGCCCCCTTCTCGTAAGTGGCCTTAGCCACTTAGTGGATGGTGGCATTAGCCACTTGCAGCACGCAAGCCGTTCGCGCGAAGTGACCTGCAATCAGGTGAGGGGGTAACCCTGCTCGAACGCCCAGCGGCGCGGCGGGTAAGTGGCCTCGGCGAACTCCAGCGGCCGGTCCTGAAGGTCATAGACAACGTGGTGGACGATCAACACGGCAGCTCCAGCTGCCAGTTGCAGGTCCGAGGCCTCCTCCTCAGTGGCGCTCCGGGCGCACATGCGGTCCTCGGCGTAACTGCCCTTCCGCCCTGTCATCGTCTCGACGTACATCAGTGTCCCCTCCTGGAGCCGCTCAGGCTCCATGAGCTTGGGCGCACGCTGACCGACGTCAGGCGCGAACCACGAGGTGGACAGGGTGATCGGACCGTCCTGGTTGTTGGTCACCCGCCGGCGGTGCACCGCCCGACGATCCTTCGTCAGCCCCAGGGCCTCAGCAACGTGATCGGGCGCGTCCATCCAGCCGGCGGAGGTGATGACCGCGTACTCCCCAGGCGTGTAGATCTTCCCGGTCTGGCGAGCACGGCCGTACAACTCCCGTGCGCGCCGGTTCACTTCGAGACTGCGCACGTAGGTACCTGACCCCTGGCGCTTCTCGACGAGCCCCTGATGACTCAGCGCCTCCAGCGACCGGGCCGCCGTAGGCCGGGACACCTTCCAGTCGGCAGCCAGCTGCCGTTCCGAGGGAACCTCGTCCCCTGCCCGTAGGTCGCCTCGAAGGATCTGATCGCGGATGTAGTGGGCGATCTGGAGATACTTCGGTTGAGCCTCCTCGATCTGCGGCATGTGCCCTCCTCGTCCAAGTGGCTATGGCCTCTGGCCACTATAGGGTGAGTGGCCAGGCCCTCAGCCCGTAATGTTGGGCACATGACGCGGTTGATCGTCGCAGCAGGAGGAGGTGGCGACGCAGTCGCCGCCGCAATGCTTCACGCCGCCCTGTACGGCGACGAGGACCAGGCGGTGATCCTCACGTACGCCTGGGATCGCCTGCTGGTCGACCCGATCCCGGGCCCGCGAGGAGCGGACAACTTCACGGGACTCGCGCCGGTCACTCACTCCGTCCGGTCAGTGCCGGCCACGGCCGAGCCGATCGCCCCGGCAGGCTCCACACTCCCCCGACTCGCGGAAGAGCTCCCGCACACCGTCGCCCTGCTCGACCCGCACCACGGCGCCGAGGGCGTCACACGCCAGCTCGAAGAGCTGATCGACCACCTGGCTCCCGCGTCGATCGATCTGCTGGACGTGGGCGGCGACATCCTCGCCCAGGGCGACGAACCCACGCTCAAGAGCCCGCTCGCCGACGCCCTCACCCTCGCCGCGTGCTGCCAGGTCAACGCCCCGATCCGCTTGCTGGTCGCAGGCCCGGGACTGGACGGTGAAGTCTCGCCCGACGACTTGCGCCCCCTCTTCGGCCCCCTCGTCCACAGCTTCACGGCGCAGGACGTGGAATCGGTCGGCAGCGTCCTGCAGTGGCACCCCTCAGAGGCGACAGCGATGCTCGCGGCGACAGCCCGAGGAGCCCGCGGCATCTGCGAAGTCCGGGACGCCGGCTTCGCCGTACCCCTCACCGACGAGGGGCCCACGGTCCACGAAGTCGACCTGGACGAAGCCATCAACCGCAACACCCTGGCCCGCGCCATCATGACGACGGCCACCCTGGACGAGGCCGAGGCATACAGCCGCGAGATCTGCGGCTTCTCGGAAATCGACTACGAGCGCAACAAGGCGGCATGGCTCACCGAGCAGCCACCGACGAAGCTCGAACCCGACGACGTACTGCTCCGGCTCGACCAGTTCCAACGTGAGGCCCGAGCCCGCGGAGTCACCCACACGACGTTCCGCCACATCACCGAGGCCCTGAACCTCAGCGGCTCTCATCGCGGTGAGCTGCGCCAACTCCTCATCAGCAGCCGCCCAGAACAGTACGCGGCGCCCTTGTGGCGCATCCCTGCCGACGACTGAGTTACAACCTTCTTTACGGGTTCAAGCCCCGGCTGCGCTCCGCTCCGCCGGGCGCGCTCCCGGCTTCGCTGCGCGCTGCGCTCCTGCCTCCGGCCCGCTCCGCCCGCGCTGCGCCGACGCGCGCCCACATGTGGATAGGGCCGGGTGTCATGAGTCGATCACCGCATAGAGCGGCCCGCGGTCAAAGACGATGCCTCCGGCGGGGATCGGCTGGCACCGGGATGGAGGGGGCGCCATTGCCGACTGCGGGCCCGTAGGGGCGTGCGTGGGGTGCTCCCATCCCGTCCACCGCCGACCCAGGCAGAGCCGAGCAGACGCGGCCCAGGGGCGTCAAGGTCGTTCGTACAGTAGCGCGCTCCACCTTGACGCCCCTGAACCACGCCCGCTCCACGGTGTGTGGGTCGACGGCGGACGGGATGGGAGCTGGGCTGAGTGGTGGGAAAGGTCTCCGGCACCTGGCAATGAGCGCGGTCACCTGCCACGATCTAGCCGTGATCAACCTTTCGAAGATCGCAAGGCTGGCAGACGCCCTCCTCGATGTGGTGGGCGTGGCGGTCGGTTCACTGCTGCTAGTGGTCGGTATCGAGACCTACCGCGACGGTGGATCCGTGGGCTGGCCCATCGCCGGATCAGTGCTGCTCTTGGTCAACCTCTGGGTGGCCTGCCGTCGATTCACCCGGCGCAGGAAGCCGGCTCCGTCGTCGTAGTCGCACACAGGCGGCCACCCGTGCCCCTTGCGTGCCCGATGGGAGAGCAAGCAGCGGGGACCAACGGGGAACGTCGGCGATCCTCCCGAGAACACGCAGGTCACCGTTCTGCCAGGTCAGGCCGGATCCGCATACGCGATCTTCCAAACTGGTGCTCTAGGATCCCGAGCGCCGCGGCGCTTTCTTGGGGACGAGGAGACATACATGCGCCGCCCCCTCTGAGACGCTGGGCAGATGCTCACTGAAGACGAAGCACGAGGGCTCGTTGCGGCGGAGCTCTCACGGGTCGAAAGAGCGATGTATCAACACCTGGACCTTGCGATCTCCAGGGTTGAAACCGTGTCTTTCGGGTGGGTGTTCTACTGGTGCGCGCGACGGGACATCGGTCGCCCCGCCGGCCAGCGGCCAACACTCGGCGGGAACGGCCCTTTCTTGGTGGATCGGGAGAACGAGCGGCTTATCCAAACTGCAACCAGCAGGCCCGTACCCCGACAGATCGCGGACTATGAGCGTCGGCTGCGGCGTGAGGCTCATGCCCAGAACGCGGCGGCGAAGCGAGCTGTACAGCAAGGAAGTACAGCAACTACAGCAACCAGCCTCGACCAGTAGTGCCTCCGAGGAGCCATGAAGCGGCCTGTATGACCGTCACCGACTGATCGGTCTGACACGGCCGCGGCCGCCCCGCCCAGCACGGGTGGACAGGCGGTCAGGCCGAACTCCTAAAGCGGTAGTCAACGCGAGTGCTGCACAGCAACTACCACCGCCGGTTCCCCGACGCTCACGCCCCATACGTGAGGTCCCTGCCACCGCTGGCCTCGATCAGCCAAGACAGCGAACCGCTGCCGAATGGCCAACCGGTGGTGGCTACCTCAACCCAGCCGTTGCCCGGCTCGCCTGACCCCGCGTCCCACCACCACCAGCTGCGGTCGTCGCCCATGCCCTCCGCGGTCGGGTCGAAGTAGTAGAGCCAGCCTGAGAGCGTCCAAGGTCCTTGACTGAAGTCCGCCTTCTCCTCGGGCGTCATCGCCTGCCACTTCCGGAGCCAGGCCTGGGCGTCGAATGACAGGCCAGCCCCCGACTCCGCGTGCTCCGGCGCACACCGCTGCACGAACCACGCCGGCAGCAACTCCGACCACCGCTCGAAGGCGGGCCAGTCATTCGTCCGCTCGACCACAGACGTCAGCACAGCACGGGCATCCGCGATGACCCGTGCCGGATTCTCGGCAGTGAACCGGACCCGCACGAGAAACGGCCTCTGCTGACTGTCACCAGATCCGAGACCGGACCGAAGACGTCGAAGCTCGCCCTTGATGATCTCCACGGCGAGAAGTGTGCACTTCCACCGGCTTCGCCGCACGTAGAGGGCGTGCCTAACGCCATAGCGCTGGCGGAGATCACGTCCATGCTGCACGGGATGGACCTCCCGGCTCTTGGGGCCCCTCGTCATGGGTGAGGTCTTCTGGCACGCCCATACCCACCAGGTCAGCGTGCGGCTCGACGAGTGGCCGACAGCCGATGCGTGATCGCCCCTGGGCCGTCTGTGGGCCGTCCGAGGCCGCTCAGTAGCGACCGGCGATGACTACTAACGACAGTCGCAGCGAGCGACAGCCGCAGGTCACCCAAGTGGATCTGCGACACTGGTACCACCATGCCCAAGCCCGGAGAACAGAGCTTGCCTCGGCCATAGTTGAAGTGGATGGGTGGCTTGGCGTCGGGGGGCAGGATGAACGGCGTTGTCGCTTTGACGAATCCGGTGTCGTCGACGGGTGAAATGAGGGCCACGGACGGTGGATCAAAAGCGGGCCACTGCGTGATCTCTTGATCACCAGCGATCACCATGCATCTTCGCGAAACCCTCTCAACTTCTCCAGGAGGATGTCATGATCGCGCGCATGGATGCGAACAAGAGCACGACAGCATGGCTCCTATCCTTGGGCGCAATCGTGGCAGGGATCGGCCTGTACCTAGGGGCTGCTCCGATGGGCAACTGTGGGTCTCCTTGGTTTCCGGACTGGGAGGCGGCAGACAAGGAAGCCCGCATAGGAAAATTGACTGGGGCGATGACCGGCTTCGGATACGACGGAGACCCGCGTCAGTCCTGTCGTGATCAATTTGGCTCCCGCGGCACCTTCGGTACCGGTCTCGTGGTGCTTGGCGGAGGTTCCCTGATCGCCGGCGGGATAATGCGCAGCAAGAGCGGGCCAGGGGCTCAACCCTCGCCAAAGGCGACCGCAGCAGGGCAACCGCCAACTACACCGCCCGACACGAAGGAGTCGCAGGCCAACGCATAGCGATGTCCCTGCAGCTGGGCCAACCATCGACGCATCACCACCGCACGCGAAGCGGCGCAGCCCGCTCCGAACAGGAACGACGCGGCGTGTCCCCACGGTGGCTGCACACCTCCAATTACCACCGCAGACACACCGCGCTCGCAAGCACACCACCCACCAGCGGCGTCTCCCCAACCACCCAGGGCAAGATAGCTAGGTCGCGACGGACCGCACGTAGTTCACGTGCCGAATCATGTCCGCAAGCGCTGACAAGCAAGCTGACGTAGCCTCGGCCTCCGCTGTTAGCTCCCTCGTCCGAACTGTGCGCAGCCGGGGAGGTAGGCGCACCAGCCCCTCAAGATCTTCCTCGAGCCGCGGTGTAAACGCCCGCCCTTCCAACGTCTCCAGCGTCTGCACGCCATTCCTGAGCACCAGGTAGGAGGGCATGGCCATCCAGCGGAGTCCCATTTCATCTAGACGAGGCCGCACTTCGGTGTCCAGACGGTTCCATCTCAATGCGATGTCGGTGAGCCAGATTCGATAGTCAAGCCTGCCCAGGTTGAGGTGTTCGTCGAACGCCGCTTGCCTCGCGCCGTAGGCTTCAAGTGACCCACGGCCTGCCCTGCGGACGTCACCAAGGCGATCCCGGTACTCGCAGCTTGCGACCGCTGCGTGATTGACCGCGTGGTGTGCCTCAGCAAGGTCCTGCGCCTTGATACCTGCCAGGAGAGCGCGTTCGAACTCCGCTGCTGCCTGGCGCGCCGATCGCTGCACTGCCCGACGTTCCATCGCTTCGGCTTGCATCTCACTCAAGTGAGCCAGTACGACCAGTGCGGTCGGGACACCAAACAGCAGACTGACAAAGCTAGACGCCAGGTTGGTGACGAAGCTTCGTCCATCCCACCAGTGGTGGGAGTCGCCGTAGGCACCGAGCCCGGCGGTGACGAAGCCCAAGGGGATTGCGACGTAAGCAACCCACCGAATCGCCACCGGCGTGTCATGCCACCAAGTCCTCAAGCGGCCGATCCATCCGAAGTGACTCAACACCGATGCCCTCCCCGAGATCCGCACGTGCCGTGAAACGTTAGCCGCTGTGGAGGAGCGCAGCGCGGGCCATGGCTATCAACTCCCCACGAAAAAGCCCGCCGCGGCGGCCGAGGCGCACCCCGAAGAGCGCCGAAGTTGCCGGCGCCGTCCCCGGGATCGGCGCAACAGGTCAGGGCGTTGATCGATTCGGCGGCCGCAGGTCACGGCCGCCGGTGGTCAGTTGTGGCTGTGCAGAGGAGCCTGTCACCGTCCCCGAGAGGGCCGACCAGTGGCCTCGTCGCGTCCGCCAGGCAGCATCGCAGCGGCCCAAAACCCGCCAGCGAGGAAGTGAGGCTTTTCCATCATCGGTCTGAGCTGGCCAGATGCAGGGTGAGGACGGCCTGGACGAGGCAGGTGATCCGGGTGGTCGAGCACCGGAGCT